>NZ_JBEYJU010000018.1:0-72863 GCF_040703965.1 Streptomyces sp. NPDC006655
GCGCGGGCCTGGAGGTGCCCGGTGATCAGGCGTGCCATGCCGACGTACTGGGTGAAGACGAGCGCCGAGCCGTCCTCGGCGAGCTCGGCGTCCAGTGGCTCCAGGTCGAGGTCGAGGTCGTCCTCCGGTTCCCCGGCCTCCTCGGCGTCTTCCGGGTCCTCGTCGTCGAACACCGCGCTGACGTCGAAGCGGCACACCACCAGCTGCGGATCGACGCCCTCGAACGGCGCGTCCAGCCACTCGCCGGGCTCGGCCGGGTCCTCCGCCGCGGTCACCCACAGCGTGGAGTCCCCCTCCTCCAGGCCGAACTCCTTGTGCCGGGAGGCGATCTCGTCCGGTTCGAACTCGCCGAACAGCACCCCGAGCGCCCTGTGGACGGTGCCGGCGGCCTCCTCGCCGACGGCGGGACCGTCGTACTCCGCGGCCTGGACCCGCTGGGCCTGCGCCAGCAGCCGCTGTGGTTCCGCCACGGCGTAGTCGCGGCGGATCAGCACGCTGATCGCGTTCGGTTCCTCGGGCCCCGCGTACGGTGGCAGCGAGTCCTCGGTGCCGGGGATCTCGAAAGGTGTGACCTCGTCGTAGCGGTCGTACAGGAGCTCGTCGTAGACCTCGGCGGCCGCGGCCAGCTGGTTGAACGCCTCGTAGACAGCCGGGTCGTCCTCCCCCGACCTGCGTTCGACCGCGGCCAGATGGCGGTCGAGCGCGGTCTTGACCGCCTCGGCGGCGGCGCGTACCTCGGCAGCGGTGGGCTGCGCAGCATCAGACATAGTGCAGACGCTATCCGTACCGGGCACCAGCCCGCACAATAGATGCGATGCCGGAATACGAATTTGTCGACGTGTACGTACCTCGCGGGGTGTCCCGCAAGGAGGCCACACGTCTGCTGACGGACCATGCCGAGTACGGACACTGGGAGTTGGACCGACTGAGCCTCATGCGCGACGGCAGCCGCAGGGTGCGGTTGCGCCGGCGGATCATCCGCCAGGTGCGTGCCACATGGTGAGACTGGCCGACTGACGGAAGGGGCCCCGCGCCGGCGGGGCCGCTTCCGTGCCACGCACCGCGGTGGTGCGTCACCGTGCGTGTGCTACGCCCTGGCGCGCGCCTTGCGGTAGAGCATCGCGCCCGCGAGCAGCGCGCCGGCGCCCGCCGGAAGCGCGAGGCCCACCGGAAGGTCACTGCCCGTGTGCGCGAGCTGCGCGGCGCCGCTGACCGGCTGCGTCACCGAGCTGCTGCCCACCGGGCTGACGACGGAGGAGCCGTGACCTCCGGCCGGGACGGTCCCGCCGCCCCCAGGGTGCCCCGGCGAGCCCGGGTGGCTGGGAGTGCCAGGGGTTCCGGGGGTTCCGGGGTTGCCCGGAGTACCAGCACCCGGCTGGCCCGGGCGACCGGGAGTTCCAGGAGTGCCCGGCTGGCCCGGGGTGCCCGGCTGGCCCGGAGTCCCCGGGTGACCAGGAGTACCGGGGGTTCCAGGAGTACCTGGCGTACCCGGCTGGCCCGGAGTCCCCGGGTTGCCGGGGTGGCCACCGTGGCCCCCGTGACCTCCATGGCCACCGTGACCCCCGTGCCCTCCGTGGCCCCCATGGCCTCCGTGACCCCCATGACCACCGTGGCCGCCCGAGCCGCCCGAGCCGCCCGAGCCGCCCGAGCCGCCGGCGTCGCCGTAACCCGCGCCGTTGGCGCAGTCGTTGCCCACGGCCGTGTTGCCGATGCCGATCACGTTGACGCTGTTGCCGCACACGTTGACCGGTACGTCGATCGGCGCCTGGACCGTGTTGCCCGATCCGACCCCGGGCGAGCCGCCGGCGTGGCCGCCGGCGTGCGAACCGCCGTGACCGCCCGAACCACCGTGACCGCCCGAGTCGCCGTAGCCGCCCGAGTCGCCGTAGCCGCCCGAGCCGTAGTCCCCGGTCGCGCCGCCCCCGCCGCCACGGTTGGCGCACTTGTTGCCCATCGCCGGGTTGAGGACGCCGACGACGTTGACGGTGTTGCCGCAGACGTTCACCGGCACGTGCACCGGCGCCTGCACCGTGTTGCCGGACAGCACGCCCGGTGAGTCGCCGGCGGAGCCGACGGCCCCCGAGTCGGCGTGGGCGTAGCCGCTCGCCGCGGCGATCACGCCGGTCGCCGCGGCCACTGTCATAAGGCCCTTGCGGGTACCCTGTCGCATTTCTGAATTCCCCCCTGCCTTGGATCCTGACCGTGCATTCCTCGCGGAAAGAACCGCGGAAAACCGGTCGGCCCCGGAGCGCGTGGCGCGCGCTCCGGGGCCGACGGAAAGACGCCCCTCAGGGAGTCGGCGTCACTTGTTGATGCAGGTGTTGCCGAAGGCGGGGTTCAGCAGCCCGATCACGGAGATCGTGTTGCCGCAGACGTTCACCGGGACGTGCACGGGAACCTGGATCACGTTGCCGGAGATGACACCCGGGGAGCCCACGGCGGCACCCTGAGCACCCGAGTCGGCGACGGCCAGGCCCGCACCCGCGAGAACCAGACCACCAGTGGCAGCCGCAGCGGCGACGACCTTCTTGAGCATTTATTCCTCCTTGTTGGCAATGCGATCCCAAGTAGCGGATCGCATGATGTGTAACGAGGAGGAACTAATGGAGCTACGAGCTTATCGTCGCATTCACTCTTCTCAGTCGAACTCGCACAGTCGCCCGATTAGCCCGAGCCATTGCTTCACGAGGCGTCGATGAAGCGGTCGAGGACGCGCACGCCGAACTGGAGCCCGTCCACGGGCACCCGCTCGTCCACGCCGTGGAACATGCCGGCGAAGTCCAGCTCCGGCGGCAGCTTCAGCGGGGCGAAGCCGAAGCCGCGGATGCCGAGGTCGTCGAAGGACTTGGCGTCGGTGCCGCCGGAGAGCATGTAGGGGACCGCCTTGGCCGTGGGGTCCTCGGCGAGCAGCGAGGACTGCATGGCCTCCACCAGGGCCCCGTCGAAGGACGTCTCCAGCGCCTTGTCGGAGTGCACGTCCGCGCGGACCACGTGCGGACCGAGGAGCCGGTCGAGGTCGGCGAGGAACTCCTCCTCGTGGCCCGGCAGGAACCGTCCGTCCACATGCGCGGTGGCCTCGCCCGGGATGACGTTGACCTTGTAACCGGCGTTCAGCTGGGTCGGGTTGGCGGTGTTGCTGAGCGTCGCGCCGATGAGCTTGGCGATGCCGCCGAGCCGGGCCAGCGTCGACTCCATGTCCTCCGGGTCCAGCTCGGTGCCGAGCGCGTCGCCCAGTTCGTCGAGGAAGGCCCGGGTGGTCTTGGTGACCCGGACCGGGAACCGGTGCCGTCCGACGCGGGCGACGGCCTCGGACAGCTCGGTGATCGCGTTGTCGCGGTGGATCATCGAGCCGTGCCCGGCGGTCCCGGCCACCTTGAGCTTCATCCAGTGCATGCCCTTCTCGGCCGTCTGGATCAGATAGAGCCGCCGCTGGTCGTTCACCGTGAAGGAGAAGCCGCCCACCTCGCTGATCGCCTCGGTGACGCCCTCGAAGAGGTCCGGGTGCCGGTCGACCAGGAACCGGGCGCCGTAGGTGCCGCCGGCCTCCTCGTCGGCGAGGAAGGCCAGCACGATGTCCCGGGGCGGCTTCCGGCCGCTCCTGAGCCGGTCGCGGACGACCGCCAGGGTCATGGCGTCCATGTCCTTCATGTCGACGGCACCCCGGCCCCACACGCAGCCGTCCGCGACCTCGCCGGAGAAGGGGTGGTGGGTCCAGTCGTCGGCGTTGGCCGGTACGACGTCGAGGTGTCCGTGGATCAACAGGGCGGGGCGGGACGGGTCCGCGCCCTCGATGCGGGCCACCGTGGAGGCGCGGCCCGGGTGCGACTCGAAGATCCTCGGTTCGAGCCCGACCTCGGCGAGCTTCTCCGCGACCCACTCGGCGGCCTTGCGCTCGCCCGGACCGGAGTGGTCGCCGTAGTTGCTGGTGTCGAACCGGATCAGCTCGCGGCAGAGGTCCACGACCTCGTCCTCACCGGTGACGCCCCTGGCCGTGTCCGTCTCGCTCACGCTGATTCCTCCTGCTGTCACTGCCGGCCGGTCCCTGCCATCCTCCCTCCCTTCCGGCTCCGCCCCAAGGCCGGTCCCGGCCCGTCACACGCCGTTCACGCCCGGCCGCGCCCGGGACTGGGGGTGATCGGCCATCCCGGAAAGCCTGGTAGTGTTTCCTTCGTCGCCGCGAGGGAAACCCCGCACGACAGACACCTTGTCCGGGTGGCGGAATGGCAGACGCGCTAGCTTGAGGTGCTAGTGCCCTTTATCGGGCGTGGGGGTTCAAGTCCCCCCTCGGACACATGAGAAAACCAAGAAACCCCTGCTGAGCAGGGGTTTCTTGGTTTTCCGGGGTGCGGGCGGGTGACCACCTCCCGGTGGCTCCGGCCGCACCCGCTCGTGAGGTCTCGGGGGTCTGCTCAGCCGCGGCGGTCTATTCGGCCGTCGCCGAGGGCCAGCGTCGCGGTGAACGCGGAGAGTGCCGGCCGGCCGAGCAGCAGCGCGGGCCCGTACGGCCGCTTGCTGTCGCGGACGGCGACCGTCGCCTCGTCGACGATCCCGCATTCCACGCAGTCGGACTGTGATGCGGACGCCGAGGACTTCCACCAGGTCACCGGCAGAGTCGACGCGTCGTCAGCGTGCTTCATTCCTTATTCGTTCTTCCTTATCTGGGTGATCAGTTCCACCGACGCCTCGACGGACTCGGCGGCAGACGTGAGGCGTTGCCACGCGGCCCGGTGCGTGGAGACCCGATCACGTTCCTCGATGTACAGGGCGGAGGTCAGCCCTTCCTGGTGGACGACGTCCAGGTCCGTGTGCGGACCGAAGCCCAGGATGCTGAAGGTGCCGGTCAGCCCGGCGTGGAGGGGAGCGTCCGAGCGCAACACCTGGATGTTGATGTTCGGGCGCCGCCCCATCGTAAGCAGGCGCCCCAACTGCTCGTACATCAGGGCGGGATCCTCGGTCGTGGAGCGCAGGGCCTGTTCGGAGATGATCGCCCAGAGCGCCAGGGGGTCGCTGTCGCGGGTGAGGACGGCCTGGCGTGCGAGCCGTACCTCGACCAGCGCGTCGACCCGTGCCTCGACCGCCTCGGACATGGCGGTCGCCCGGATGATCTCGCGGGCGTACTCCGCGGTCTGGAGCAGTCCGGGGACCATGCCCAGCTGCCAGGTGGAGACCGTCTCCGCCTCGGCCTCCAGGCTGATGAGGTCCTCGTACACCGGGGTGAGGACACCCCGGTAGGAGTGCCACCAACCGCGTCTGCCACCCTCCTTGGTGAGCGTGATCAGGGCCGCGCGCAGCTCGTCGCTGACGTCACGGCCGAGTTCGGCGTACAGGTCGAGCAGCGCCTGGATGTCCGCCGCCTTGGGAGCGGTCTTGCCGGTCTCCATCCGGGACAGCTTCGAGGAGACGAACGCGCCGTCGGAGTGCTCCGCGACCTCGTCGAGGGTGAGTTCGCCGCGCAGGTCGCGCAACTTCGCACCGAGCCGACGCCGACGCACCGTGGGCGTGCTCACGGGTTCCCCCTTCTCTGCGGTGAACTGCCCGACAGTCTGCCGTGCCGCCCCAACCCTCGCCACCGGCTGACGACTTGTGCCGCAACTCTCTCGACTCGGTGCGCAATTTTTCACATGACGCGGTACGTATTGCGATCGACTGTGCCGGGAAGGCACCATGAATCCGGGAAATACGAAAGTGACCGCACTCGCATGGCGAACCACCGTGCCTGCGTTGGGACATGCCCGTGAGGGGATCCACATGATCGAACGCCAGCGGAGCACCACGACCGAACCCCGTGCACTGCAAGTCGCCCCGCCGCCGGTCCTGTTACTGGCGAGCGAACCCCAGTCGGCCGGGGCGGCACGGCGGTACGTGAGTGACTTCATCACGCACCACCTACCGGACGCCTCCCGTGACCACATCGACGCCGTCGCGCTGGTCACCTGCGAGCTGGTCACCAACTCCTTGCGCTACGAGACCGACCCGGACGATCCGGTGCGGCTCGTCATCGACAGCGACGGCTCCCGGACCCGGGTGGAGGTGCACGACCCGCTGGGCCGTCACCCGCGGCTGCGGCCCATCTCCGTGGAGCGGGACCGCGGGCGCGGACTGCTCATCCTCGACGCGCTGTGCTCGGGCCGCTGGGGCGTGGGCAACCTGCCCTGGGGCAAGTCCATCTGGGCCGAGGTCAGTGCCGTGTGACCACCTGCCCGCCCCCACGACGACGGCCGGTTCCGCGGCGATCCTCTCCCCTCCCCGCCACGGCACCGGCCGTCGTCGTGCCCGCCGCCGGACACACGGAGTTGGTCCGCATCACGCTGTGTGGGCCATCTCTCGTCCCAGGCGGATAACTCCAGGTCAGCGGTTTTTCAAGATTCAAGCGAGTGTCACGAACGGCCGCTCTGCGGTGGCCGGGACCGGACCGCGCGCCTAGCGTCGTACTAAAATTTCCGGCTTGTACCCAGCCGGAGCCGGACAACCCCAGGCAGACCTGAGGGCCCGCCGGCGCCCCGGAGGGTTCCGGGAACGAGACGCGAGGACCGGATGGCAGCGATAGACGAGAGCAGTGCTCTCGGCCTGCTCGACGAAGAGATCCGCGAGGAGTTCGGGAACACCGCACGGTTCTCGGCCGGCGCGGCGGCGCCGCCGCGCACGCTCGTGGACGTGTTCGAGGCGAGTGTACGGGCCCATCCCGACGAGCCCGCGCTGGACGACGGCACCGCCCAGCTCTCCTACCGCGCGCTCGCGGTGGAGGTGGAGCAGCTGCGGCGACGGCTGGCCGGGGCCGGGATCGGACTCGGCGACCGGGTGGGCGTCCGGGTGCCGTCGGGCACCAACGACCTGTACGTCGCCGTCCTCGGGGTGCTCGCGGCCGGTGCCGCCTACGTCCCCGTGGACGCCGAGGACCCGGACGAGCGGGCCGCCCTGGTGTTCGGCGAGGCGGAGGTCGCCGCCGTGCTCGGCGCGGGTCTGGAGATCGAGGTGCGCCGCGCGGAAGCCCGTACCGCCGACCGCCCCGGCATCGAGCACGACGCCTGGATCATCTTCACCTCCGGCT
Source organism: Streptomyces sp. NPDC006655 (assembly GCF_040703965.1). Lineage (NCBI taxonomy): Bacteria > Bacillati > Actinomycetota > Actinomycetes > Kitasatosporales > Streptomycetaceae > Streptomyces > Streptomyces sp. NPDC006655. Next base: position 7,049 of record NZ_JBEYJU010000018.1, read on the forward strand.
CCACCGGCAGACCCAAGGGCGTCGCCGTCACCCACCGCAGCGCCGCCGCCTTCGTGGACGCCGAGGCCGCGCTGTTCCTCACCGAGGAGCCGATCGGCCCCGGCGACCGGGTCATGGCGGGCCTGTCCGTGGCCTTCGACGCCTCCTGCGAGGAGATGTGGCTCGCCTGGCGCTACGGCGCCTGTCTGGTGCCCGTCCCGCGTTCCCAGGTCCGCAGCGGCGCCGACCTCGGACCCTGGCTGGTCGAGCAGGAGATCACCGTCGTCTCGACCGTGCCGACGCTGGCCGCGCTCTGGGAGCCCGAGACGCTCAACGACGTACGCCTGCTGATCTTCGGCGGCGAGGCCTGTCCGCCGGAGCTGGCGCAGCGGCTGGTCACCGAGGGCCGCGAGGTCTGGAACACCTACGGGCCCACCGAGGCCACCGTGGTCGCCTGTGCCGCCCTGATGACCGGCGAGGAGCCGATCCGCATCGGGCTGCCGCTGAAGGGCTGGGAACTGGCCGTCGTGGACGACGCGGGCGAGCCGGTCGCCATGGGCGAGAGCGGCCAGCTGGTGATCGGCGGGGTCGGCCTGGCCCGCTACCTCGACGCCGAGAAGGACGCGGAGAAGTACGCGCCCCTGGAGTCGCTGGGCTGGCAGCGGGCGTACCGCAGCGGTGACCTGGTGCGGGCCGACCGCGAGGGGCTGGTGTTCCTCGGGCGTGCCGACGAGCAGATCAAGCTCGGCGGCCGCCGGATCGAGCTCGGCGAGGTCGACGCGGCCCTCCAGGCGCTGCCCGGTGTCGCGGGCGCCGCGGCGGCCGTGCGGACCGCGCGCGGCGGCAACCAGCTGCTGGTGGGTTATGTCGTCACCCAGGACGGCTGGGACCGGGCGGCGGCCGTCGAGAAGCTGCGCGCCGAGCTGCCCGCGGCCCTGGTGCCGCTGCTCGCGCCCGTGGCCGAGCTGCCCACCCGCACCTCGGGCAAGGTCGACCGCAACGCACTGCCGTGGCCCCTGGAGGGCCTGGAGAGCGGCGGCCCGGCCGAGCAGCTGTACGGCACCGAGGCGTGGCTCGCCGAGCAGTGGACCGAGGTCCTCGGCGCCCCGGTGAACAGCGCCTTTGACGACTTCTTCGCGATCGGCGGCGGCAGCCTGTCCGCCGCCCAGCTCACCACCCGGCTGCGCACCCGCTACCCGAGCGCGGCCGTCCTCGACATCTACCAGCAGCCGGTGCTGCGCAAGCTGGCCCGCCGGCTGGAGGCGTCCGCGCAGGACGACGGCGCGCGGCGGACGATCGTGCCGGTGCCGCGCCGCGCCCAGTTCGTGCAGCTGATGGTGCTGCTGCCGCTGTTCACGCTGCTCGGGCTGCGCTGGACGGTGGTGCTGGCCGCGCTCGGCAACCTGCTGTCCGGCTACGGCTGGCTGCCCACCGCGCCCTGGTGGCTGGTGGGTGCCGGGGCCGTGGCCCTGTTCACCCCGCCCGGCCGGATCGCGATCGCGGCCGGTGGCGCGCGGCTGCTGCTGCGGGGCGTGCAGCCGGGCCGGTACCCGCGCGGCGGCTCGGTGCACCTGCGGCTGTGGACGGCCGAGCGGCTCGCCGAGTTCGCCGGGGCGACCACGCTGACCGGGTCGTGGCTGGAGCGGTACGCGCGGGCGCTGGGTGCCAGGATCGGGCCCGAGGTGGACCTGCACTCGCTGCCGCCGGTGACCGGGCTGCTCAAGGTGGGCCGTGGCGCGGCCGTGGAGTCCGAGGTGGACCTGTCCGGCTCCTGGCTGGACGGCGACCGGCTGGTGATCGGCGCGGTCCGGATCGGCGCCCACGCGGTCGTCGGCACCCGCAGCATGCTCTTCCCCGGCGCCCGGGTCGGCAAGCGCGCCGAGGTGGCCCCGGGTTCGGCGGTCACCGGGCAGGTCCCGACCGGCCAGCGCTGGGCCGGCGCCCCGGCGGTCAAGCTGGGCAAGGCCAAGCGGAACTGGCCGAAGCAGCGCCCGCGACGCGGTACCCACTGGCGGGTGATGTACGGCCTGACCGGTCTCGGTCTGAGCGCGCTCCCCGTGCTGTCCGGCGCCGCCGCACTGCTGGTCGCCGGGCGTTTCGTGGCCCCCGGGGACGGTCTGGGCGAGGCCCTGCGGGGCGCGGCGGTCGCCCTGGTCCCGGCCACCCTCGCGTTCGGTCTTGCGTACGCCCTGCTGATCCTGGTCGCCGTCCGGCTGCTCAGCCTGGGGCTGCGCGTCGGTACGCACCCCACGCACAGCCGGGTCGGCTGGCAGGCGTGGACGGTGTCCCAGCTGATGGACCGTTCCCGCGAGACGCTGTTCCCGCTGTACGCCGGTCTGGTCACCCCGGTGTGGCTGCGGCTGCTCGGGATGCGGATCGGCCGGGGCGCCGAGGTGTCGACCGTGCTCGCGCTGCCGAGCCTGACGACGGTCGGCGAGGGCGCGTTCCTGGCCGACGACACGCTGACCGCGCCGTACGAGCTCGGTGGCGGCTATGTGCGGATCGGCCGTGCGGAGATCGGCCGGCGGGCGTTCCTCGGGAACTCCGGGATGACCGCGCCGGGGCGCAGTGTGCCTGACGGCGGTCTGGTGGGTGTGCTGTCGGCGACGCCGAAGAAGGCCAAGAAGGGCACGTCGTACCTGGGGCTGCCGCCGGTGAAGCTGCCGCGCAGCACGGCCGACGGCGACCAGAGCCGCACCTACGAGCCGCCGGCGCGGCTGCTGTGGGCGCGGGCGCTGGTGGAGGCGTGCCGGATCCTGCCGGTGCTGTGCTCGGTGGCGCTGGCGGGCCTGACGGTGGCCGCGCTGTGCGCGCTGGGCGGGTGGGCGCCGCTGCTGTCGGGCGTGGTGCTCCTGGGTGCCGGTGCGGTGGCGGGCCTGGTCTCCGTGGTGGCCAAGTGGACGCTGGTCGGACGGCACCGCAGCGGGGAGCACCCGCTGTGGAGTGCGTTCGTGTGGCGCAACGAGCTGGCGGACACCTTCGTGGAGGTGCTGGCGGTGCCGTGGCTGGCCGGCTCGGTTCCGGGTACTCCGGTGATGACGGCCTGGCTGCGCGGGCTCGGTGCGCGCATCGGCGAGGGTGTCTGGGTGGAGAGTTACTGGCTGCCGGAGACCGATCTGGTGACCCTGGAGGACGCGGCCACCGTGAACCGCGGTTGTGTCCTGCAGACTCACCTCTTCCACGACCGGATCTTGCGGACGGATACTGTGGTTCTCCGTGAGGGCGCCACGCTGGGTCCTGGCGGGATCGTGCTGCCCGGCAGCACGATCGGGGCCCGTACCACCCTGGGTCCCGCGTCGCTCGTCATGGCGGCGGAGTCGGTTCCCGACGACACCCGCTGGCTCGGCAACCCGATCGAGGCATGGCGTCCCTGAGCGCGGGCCGTCCGACGGTGGCCGCGGGCGTCGGCGCACCGAGAGACGGTTCGAGCACAGCGCAGGGAGCGAACGCGGAAGTGGCAGTGCAGCAGTCGGCGGGTCCGGACCCGTACTTCCCGGACAACGGCGATCCCCGGTACCGGGTGCATCGCTATGAGCTCACGCTGGACTACCGGCCCGGACCCAACCGCCTGTCCGGCATGGCCCGGATCAACGCGATCGCGGGCCGTGCCGCGCTGCCCGAGTTCCAGCTGAACCTGGCCGATTTCAAGATCGGCCGGATCCGGGTGGACGGCCGCCAGCCGCACTGGACGCACCGGGGCGGCAAGCTGCGGATCAAGCCCGCGAAGCCGCTGCGCGCCGGTGCCGCGTTCACCGTGGAGATCCACTGGTCGGGCAACCCGCGGCCGGTGAACAGCCCCTGGGGCGGGATCGGCTGGGAGGAGCTGACGGACGGCGCGCTGGTGGCGAGCCAGCCGATCGGCGCGCCCTCCTGGTTCCCGTGCAACGACCGGCCGGCCGACAAGGCGTCCTACCTGATCTCGGTCACCTGCCCGTCGGCGTACTCGGTGGTGGCCGGCGGCCGGCTGCTGACGCGCACCACGAAGGCGTCGACGACGACCTGGGTGTACGAGCAGGCCGCGCCGACGTCGAGCTACCTGGTGAGCCTCGCGATCGGCAAGTTCCAGACCGTGCTGCTCGGCGACCCGGGGTTGGGCGGGGTGCCGATGCACGGGCACATACCGGCCCAGTTGCTGCCCCAGTTCTCCCGGGACTTCGCCCGCCAGCCCGCGATGATGGACCTGTTCCAGCGGCTGTTCGGGCCGTACCCCTTCGACGAGTACGCCGTGCTCGTCGCCGACGAGGAGTTCGACGTCCCCGTCGAGGCGCAGGGACTGTCGCTGTTCGGCGCCAACCACGTGGACGGGGCGCGGGGTTCGGAGCGGCTGGTGGCGCACGAGCTGGCGCACCAGTGGTTCGGCAACAGCGTGTCCATCGCGGACTGGCGGCACATCTGGCTGAACGAGGGGCTCGCGAAGTACGCGGAGTGGCTGTGGTCGGAGCGGTCCGGCGGCCGGAGCGCCCAGCAACTGGCGGCCGTCGCCCACCGGCTGCTGTCCGGGCTGCCGCAGGACATCCGGATCGCCGCCCCCGGCAAGAAGGCCATGTTCGACGACCGGCTCTACGAGCGCGGCGGGGTCACGGTCCACGCGATCCGCTGCGCGCTCGGTGACGACCGGTTCTTCCACATGCTGCGGGCCTGGACGGGGCTGCACCGGGGCGGGGCGGTGACGACGGCGACGTTCACGGCGCACGTGAACCGCTTCGCGGACGAGCCGCTCGACGGGCTGTTCGACGCCTGGGTGCACCGCACGGCGCTGCCCGCGCTGCCGACCCAGCCGGTCCCGGCGCGCCCCGCACAGCCGCCCACCAATGCCGAGTCGGCGTAGGCGAACATAGGACCATGGCCCGACGCACCCCGCAGCCCCGGCGGCAGCCCGCCCCCGCACCGGCTCACGGCTCCCCCTGTCCCTGCGGCCTCCCGGAGCCGTACGAGCGGTGCTGCGGCCGCTTCCACCGGGGTGAGGCGGCGGCGCCCACGGCGGAGCGGCTGATGCGCTCGCGTTACAGCGCCTTCGTCGAGCGGGACGCGGGTTATCTGCTGCGGACCTGGCATCCGCGGACGCGTCCGCCGGGCCTGGACCTCGAACCGGCGATGCGCTGGACGGGTCTTGAGATCCTCGGGACGACCGACGGCTCGGCCTTCCACACCACCGGTACGGTGACCTTCCGCGCGTCCTACCGGGGCGGTTCCCTGCTGGAGCGCAGCCGGTTCGAGCGGGTGGACGGGGCGTGGGTGTACGTGGACGGCGACTTCCCGGACGAGTAGCGCCCGTCCGGACTCCCGGACGAGTAGCGCCCGTCAGGACGCACCGCCCCGGTCAGGGCGCGAGGACGTCCAGTTCCTCCAGGGCGCCCACCGTGATCTCGCGGGTCAGCCGTTCCGCGCGGTCCGCGTCGCCCTCCCGTACCGCTTCCGCGAGTTGCACGTGCAGGGTGACGGCGCCGGGGGCCGGGTCCTCGAACATCACCTCGTGGTGGGTGCGGCCCGCGAGGACCTCGGCCACGACGTCGCCGAGCCGGGCGAACATCTCGTTGCCCGACGCGGTGAGGATCACCCGGTGGAACGCCATGTCGTGGACGAGGTACTGCTCCAGGCGGTGGCCGCGGGAGTTGGCCACCATGCCGAGGGCGCACTCGGTGAGCGCGGCGCACTGCTCGGCTGTGGCGTGCTTCGCGGCCAGGCGGGCGGCCACCGGCTCGACCGCGGAGCGCAGCACGGTGAGCGAGCGCAGCTGGTGCGGGCGGTCGGCGCCGGCCAGCCGCCAGCGGATCACCTGTGGGTCGTAGACGTTCCACTCGGCCTTGGGCCGGACGGTGACGCCCACCCGGCGGCGGGACTCGACCAGGTGCATGGACTCCAGGACCCGGACCGCCTCGCGCATCACCGACCGCGACACCTCGAACTGCTGGGCCAGTTCGTCGGTGCGCAGAACGCTGCCCGGCGGGTACTCGCCCGCGGTGATCTCGGGGCCGAGGGTGTCCAGTACGCGGCCGTGCAGCCCCCTGCCCGGTGTGCTCATGCACTCAGCGTACAGAGCGGATCACAGAGCCAAAAAGTCAGACTTATATGTCACACACTCTTGAATTCGTCGTACCTAATGGGTTTCAGTGAGGCCGACACCGGATGTCGTCTGCCGGTGTCCCATGTCGAGGAAGACAGCGAGGCAGTGATGCGGACCCCCCACGTCGTCGTGGTGATGGGCGTCGCCGGCACGGGCAAGACCACGATCGGTCCTCTGCTCGCCGCCCGGCTCGGCGTCCCCTACGCCGAGGGCGACGACTTCCACCCGCCGGCCAACATCGCCAAGATGTCGGCCGGACACCCGCTGGAGGACGCCGACCGGTGGCCGTGGCTGGACGCCATCGGCGCCTGGGCGCACGGGCGGGAAGGGCTCGGCGGGGTGGTCAGCAGCTCCGCGCTGAAGCGGTCGTACCGCGACCGGCTGCGCGCCGCCGCCCCCGCGGTGCTGTTCGTGCACCTCACCGGGGACCGGGAGCTCATCGCGGACCGGATGTCGCACCGGCAGGGTCACTTCATGCCGACCGCGCTGCTGGACTCCCAGTTCGCCGCGCTCGAACCGCTGGCGGCGGACGAGCCGGGTGTCGCGGTGGACGTCTCGGGCACCCCCGAGGAGATCACCGCCCGGGCCGTCCGCGCGCTGGACACGCTTCCCGACCTCACCGCGCGGTAATCCGCGTCACCCCCAGTCGGCCACACAACTACAAGGAACCCCCGTGACCAGACTCAGCGTCGAGATGCTGGCAGCGGACACCGTCGCGCCCATCACCTCGGCCGGACACGCCCGCCTGGGCATCGCCGTGCTTGCGGGCATCGCCGTCATCGTCCTGCTCATCACCAAGTTCAAGCTCCACGCCTTCCTGGCGCTGACCATCGGCTCGCTCGCGCTGGGCGCGTTCGCCGGGGCACCGCTGGACAAGGTGATCACCAGTTTCACCACCGGGCTCGGCACCACCGTCGCCGGAGTGGGTGTCCTGATCGCGCTCGGGGCGATCCTGGGCAAGCTGCTCGCCGACTCCGGTGGCGCGGACCAGATCGTCGACACGATCCTCGCGAAGGCGTCCGGGCGTGCGATGCCGTGGGCGATGGTGCTGATCGCCTCCGTGATCGGGCTGCCGCTGTTCTTCGAGGTCGGCATCGTGCTGCTGATCCCGGTGGTGCTGATGGTGGCCAAGCGCGGCCACTACTCCCTGATGCGCATCGGCATCCCGGCGCTCGCGGGTCTGTCCGTGATGCACGGCCTGGTGCCGCCGCACCCCGGCCCGCTGGTCGCGATCGACGCGGTGCACGCGAACCTGGGCGTGACCCTGGCCCTCGGCGTCCTGGTCGCCGTCCCGACCGTGATCGTCGCCGGCCCGCTCTTCTCGAAGGTCGCCGCCCGCTGGGTGGACGTGCCGGTGCCCGACCGCATGATCGCCGCCCGTCCCTCGGAGGAGCTGGAGCGGCGTCCCGGCTTCGGCGCCACGCTCGCCACGATCCTGCTGCCGGTCGTGCTGATGCTGTCCAAGGCTCTGGTGGACGTCGTCGTCGACGACCCGGCGCACACCGTACAGCGCGTCTTCGACGTCGTCGGCTCCCCGCTGATCGCCCTGCTCGCGGCGGTGCTCGTGGGCATCTTCACGCTGGGCCGCGCCGCCGGGTTCTCCAGGGAACGGATCTCGGCGACCGTCGAGAAGGGCCTGATGCCCATCGCGGGCATCCTCCTCATCGTCGGCGCGGGCGGCGGCTTCAAGCAGACGCTGATCGACTGCGGTGTGGGCCAGATGATCCTGGAGATATCCAAGGACTGGTCGATCCCGGCGCTGCTGCTGGCCTGGCTGATCGCGGTGGCGATCCGGCTCGCGACGGGCTCGGCGACGGTGGCCACCGTCTCGGCGGCCGGCCTGGTGGCCCCGCTGGCGGCCGACATGTCGACCGCCCACACGGCGCTCCTCGTGCTGGCCATCGGCGCGGGCTCGCTGTTCTTCAGCCATGTCAACGACGCCGGGTTCTGGCTGGTGAAGGAGTACTTCGGCCTGAGCGTCGGCCAGACGATCAAGACCTGGTCGGTGATGGAGACGATCATCTCCGTGGTGGCGGGCGGCCTGGTGCTGCTGCTGTCCCTGGTGATCTAGCGGGCATCCGCTGTGGCGGCGGGCCTTGCGCTACGGCCGCCACAGCGGATGCTCACGTCCGGCCCACTCACGGCTCACCGACCCGGTGCGCAGACCCCGTCTCGCCTCCGGGTCGGCGAGGGCCATCCCGATGTGGCCGCCCAGGACGACGCCGATCGTCAGGGCCAGCCAGTCGTGGACGAACGTGGCCGAGGTGCGCCACATCAGCGGGGTGAGATGGGTGAACCACATCATCAGGCCGGTGACGAGCATGACCAGGCTGGCGCCGGCGATCCAGTTCGCGTAGATCTTCTGCCCGGCGTTGAACTTGCCCGCCGGGCGGGAGGACGGCCGGCGGTCGCGGGCCAGGGCGGCGTGCAGCCAGAGCCGGTCGTGGGGGCCGAAGCGGTTCAGGAAGCCGAGGTCCCTGCGGAAGGCGCGGGAGGCGAGGCCGAGGAGGACCGGGACCGGGAGCGCGAGGCCCGCGCACTCGTGGATCCGGACCACCAGTTCGCGGCGGCCGACGAGGACCGCGAGCTGCGGGACGTAGAGGCAGGCGGCCGTCGCCACGCAGACGCCCATCAGTGCGGCCGTCGTGCGGTGCACCCAGCGCTCGGCGGCGGTGAAGCGGTGCAGCCGGTCCGCAGCCGGCGGCGCCTCAGCTCGTAGGCTCATCGTCGCGTCCGTTCGACTTGCCGACCCAGGCGTCGACGTCGTAGCCGAGCTTCTCCCAGTAGCCCGGTTCCACCTTGTCGGTGACGGTGATGCCGGAGAGCCACTTGGCGGACTTGTAGAAGTACATCGGGGCGACATAGAGGCGGACCGGGCCGCCGTGGTCGTGGCCGATGGGTCTGTCCTGCATGCGCAGGGCGACCAGGACGTCCGCCCGGCGCGCCTGGTCGAGGGTGAGGCTCTCGGTGTACGCGCCGTCGAAGCAGGTGAAGTGGATCGCCCTGGCGGTGTCCTTGACGCCGGCCAGGTCGAGGAGGTGCGAGAGGCGCACGCCTTCGAAGGGCGTGTCGGGCACCCGCCAGCCGGTCACGCACTGCACGTCCTTGACCAGCCGCGTCTGCGGCAGGGCCCGCAGGTCGGCGAGGCTGTAGGTGCGCGGCTCGTCGACCAGGCCGCCGATCCGCAACCGGTAGTTCGCGGCGGTCCTGTCCGGCACCGAACCGGTCACCGAGTAGTAGCGGAACCCGCCGCCGTTCGGGAGCAGTCCGGTGAGGCCGGTGGGGTCCTTGCCGGAGAAGGTGCCGAGTACCGACTCGGTGATCCGTTGCAGCACGGGCGCGGTCACCACGCCGAGCGCGCCGAGACCGAGGGTGCCGAGGAACACCCGGCGGCCGACCGGGCTGCCCTCCTCGGTGTGCCGCGGCTCCTCGGACAGTTCAGAGTTCACGTACTCATTCGAACACCGTCGGGGCGGCCGTGGTCCCGAAAACCGGCGGCCGTAAGAAATCCACAACCTCTTCTCATGAACCTCCGAGCGCGCGTGCCCGGGCCGCCCGGAACGCCTCACAGGGGTCGCGGTCCGGGTACGACCAGGGCACCTCGGTGCTGTGCCGGCCGATGCGCTGGAAGAGGGCGGCGGCCTCGGCGTACCGGCCGGCGCCCGAGGTGGCGTGGGCGAGGTGGTTGAGGTCGATGTGGCGGCGGGGGTGCTCCTCGATGCCCCACTCCAGCCACCAGTCGAAGGCCGCGGTCAGGGCGCGCCGGGCGGACGGCTCGGCCCAGTGACCGGCGGCGGCCGGGTCGGCGGGCGCCCCGCCGGTGGCGGCCAGCACCCGGTGCCGTTCGTTGTACGCGACGACCGGGAGGACGGCGAGCGGGGAGTCAGCCGGGGCCTGGGCGGCCGAGCGCTCCGCGAAGGCGCACAGCTCGTACGACCCCTGCGACTCGGTCTCCGCGATCCGGGCCGCCATCAGGTGGTGGGCGTGATGGTGCTCGGGGTGGCGGCGGCGCACCTCGGCGAAGGCGCGCCGGACCTCCTCGTCGGTGCCGAGGTGCCGGGCCAGCAGGAGCAGGCCGAGCCACGGGGTGGGGTCGGCGGGGGCGAGCGCGGTGGCACTGCCGCAGGCCTCGCGGGCCCGCTCGGGCGACTCCTTGCCGCGCAGCGCCCGCCGGACCAGGGTCAGCGCGTACAGGGTGGCGGCGCCGGGCGCGCCGGGCTCGGCCAGGAGCCACTCGCGGGACCAGGCGATGGCGTAGGGCTCGCGGGCGAGGACGACGACCCGGTGGCCCCGGCGGTCCCAGTCCTCACCCGTGTGGAGCAACAGGGAGCGGGCGGACTGCCAGCGGCCCTGGGCCAACGCGGCCCGTGCGGAGATGAGTTCGGCGTCGTCGAGGGCGTCGTCCGGACAGTGTGCGCATCGGGGGTGCGTGGCCGCGCGGGGACCTTCGGCGACGGCCCTGCCTGGGCCTACGAGGGGCGGGGTTGGGGGCACCGCGGAACTTCCTGGTTGTCGGGCTGCCATCGGCCGATCACGCACAGCAAACCCCCAGCCAAGACTTTGCGTCAAGCTGAGGTCCACTGGTCTATTGTTCAACTACCTTGGAACGGCGGGAACTTGACGTCAACGGGGGCCCGGTTGGCGTACCGTGACCGCAGGGCTTCGGGTGCCGGCTGTGGCGTACGCCATGGCGCGGGCCGCCCGGGCGTCGGACCATGGCAGTGCGGTCCGACGCCCGGCGCCACCCTCCGCGATCGACCCGGGCACCGTGACCGAGTCCGTCGCCCGGTTCCGGGTACTCCCGGAGCATCACCCATCCGGCAGCGCTACAGTCGGCCACTACGCACCCCGTAGCCCGGCCGCATGATCGAGGTACGCAGCGTGTCCGTACTGGTTCTGGTTCTCGCCGTGAGCGCGGCCTGTTGCCTGGGCTTCGGGTTCGTGCTCCAGCAGAACGTCGCGCAGCAGGCTCCGCTCAGCGACTTCCTCTCGCCCCGGCTGCTGCTGGACCTGATGAAGGTGCCGCGCTGGCTGGGCGGCATCGGCCTGATGGTGGCCGGGATGGTCCTCGGGGCGGTCGCCCTCGGCAAGGGCGAGATCTCCCTCGTCGAGCCGCTGCTCGCCACGAACCTGCTGTTCGCCCTCGCGCTCTCCAGACACCAGACCAAGCACCCCCTCAGCCACCAGGGCTGGGCGGGTCTGCTGCTGCTCGCCGGCGGTGTCACCGCGTTCATCCTGGCGGGCGAGCCACGCGGCGGTCACGCGATCGCCGACCCGCTGCGCCACTGGCTGATCATCGGCGTGGTCGTGGGCATCGCCCTGGCGCTCACCACCTGCGCCAAGCGGTCGAGGCTCAGCGCCGGACCCACCCTGCTCGCCCTCGCCGCCGGCCTGCTCTACGGCGTCCAGGACGCGCTGACCCGGGTCACCAGCACCCGCTTCTCCGAAGGCGGCATCACGGAGGTGCTGACCGGCTGGCAGCCGTACGGCGTCCTGGTGCTCGGGGTGACCGGGCTGATCCTCGTGCAGAGCGCGTTCGAGACGGCGGAGCTGCGGATGTCGCTGCCGGCGCTGACCGCGGCCCAGCCGCTCACCGGGATCCTGTGCGGGGTGGGCTTCCTCGGGGACCGGCTGCGTACCGACACCGGGGCGCTGGCCTGGGAGGCGGCGGGGCTCGCGGCGGTCGTGGCGGGCATCGTGCTGCTCGGGCTGCATCCGGCCATGCCGCGGGGGGCGGCGCCGCGGGAGCCGTCGCTCGACCTCCAGCCGCGCTGACGCCCTCCCCCACGGGCCTGCTTGGATGGCGGCATGAACGCTGCTGACGAAATCCTCGACATCGTCGACGAGAACGACCGGGTGACCGGGCAGGCCCCGCGCGGCGAGGCGTACGCCCGGGGCCTGCGGCACCGCTGCGTCTTCATCCAGGCCAAGGACGCGTCCGGCCGGATCTTCGTCCACCGCCGCACCGCCACCAAGCTGGTCTTCCCCTCCCTGTACGACATGTTCGTCGGGGGTGTGGTGGGCGCGGGCGAGTCCTACGACGACGCGGCGCTGCGGGAGGCCGAGGAGGAACTGGGCGTGACCGGTCTGCCCCGGCCGGCGTTCCTGTTCAAGTTCCTGTACGACAACGGGGGCGGGCAGAGCTGGTGGTCGGCGGTGTACGAGGTCCGCTGCGAGCTGCCGGTGCGGCCGCAGGTGGAGGAGGTCGCCTGGCACGACTTCCTCGGCGAGGAGGAGCTGGCCACCCGGCTCGGCGAGTGGGAGTGGGTGCCGGACGGGCTGGCGGCGTGGGGGCGGCTGCGGGAGTGGCGGAGCTGAGGCGCCCCGGACCCGGCCACGGCGCCGCACCCCCGGTAGTCTTGCTACACGTGATCGAATTCGCGCGGAACGTCCGTTTGTGGTTCGCCCCCGAGGTGGTACGGCAGGAGGGGACGACCCCCGACTACCGTTTCTCCCTCGCCAACGAGCGGACCTTCCTGGCCTGGCTGCGCACCGCCCTCGCTCTCATCGGCGGCGGCTTCGCCGTGGACCAGTTCCTGCCGGACCTCCGCTGGGGCTGGCGCGTCGGCCTCGCGCTCGCCCTGCTCGCCGCGGGCGTGCTGTGCTCCCTGCGCGCCGTGAACCACTGGATGCGCTGCGAGCGGGCGATGCGGCGCGGCGAGGACCTGCCGGTGTCCCGGTTCCCGGCCCTGCTGAGCGTGGTCGTCGCCGTGGTCGCCGTGGCGATGGTGCTCGTCGTGCTCGTGGGGTGGGAGGGGTGACCGAGCCGGCCCGGGACCCCGGACTCCAGCCGGAGCGGACCCGGCTGGCCTGGCGCCGTACAACGCTCTCCGCCACCGTCGCCGCGACGCTCGCCGCGAAGGCCGCCCTGCACGACAGCACCTCGGCCGTCGGGGTCGTGGCCTGCGCGGCCGTCTGCGTGCTGTGGCTGGGGTTCCTGCTCGTCGCCAACCGCCGCATCCGCGCCCTGGCGGCCGACGGCCGCCCCCCGGCGCTGGCCCCGCGGCAGGCGACCGCGGCGGTGCTGTGCACGGTCGCCGTCGCGGTCTGCGCCACGGCGCTGGTCGTATAGGACGCCCGGGGGTACTCGGACGCCACGCAACCGGAATGGCCGGATATGCGGCTCGTGCGTGGCAGCCTGTCCGTCGGCGTCCCGCCGCATCCCCGCCTTTCCGGACCCCTGAAGGTGAGCACCATGACCACCCTTCACCAGGAACACACCGCGCACGGTCACAGCCACGGGCCGGGCTGCGGCCACGACCAGGTGCCGCACGGCGACCACGTCGACTACGCGCACAACGGGCACCTGCACCGCGAGCACGGCGGCCACTGGGACGAGTGCGAGCCCGAGGCGCACGTCACCCACGACGGCCACGAGCACCGGCACGGCGACGGCTGCGGGCACACCGGCGTCCTGCACGGCGACCATGTCGACTATCTTCACGACGGCCACCGGCACGCCGAGCACGACGGTCACTGGGACGACCACTGATCCGGCGCGGTCCCGATCGGCGGCTCCCCGTCCTGCGCGCACGGGGAGCCGCCTCGTCCCGACCGGAGCAGAGGGTGGTCCCGGTCACGTTTGGCCCACGCACTGGACGGCATACCGACCGGTCGGCATCATGAGTCGGGTCCTGTTCGTTCGTTCGTAGGAGCGATGCATGAGCCCCGACCACCCGCCCGGACTGGATCTCGACCGGCTGCGCGGCCTGCTCGAACGCGAACGGCCCGGCCTGGTGGCCGGTCCGCTGACCGGAAGGCTGATCGAGGGCGGACGGTCGAACCTCACCTACGCGGTCTCCGACGGCACCTCCAAGTGGGTGGTGCGGCGGCCGCCGCTCGGTCACGTCCTGGCCACCGCGCACGACATGAGGCGCGAGCACCGGGTGATCAGCGCGCTGCACCCGACCGAGGTGCCGGTGCCGCGGCCGGTGCTGCTGTGCGAGGACGAGGAGGTGCTCGGCGCACCGTTCTACGTGATGGAGTTCGTCGAGGGCACCCCGTACCGCACCGCCGGTCAGCTCGCCCCGCTCGGCGCGGAGCGCACCCGCGACGCGGTGCTCTCCCTCGTCGACACACTGGTGGAGCTGCACGCCGTGTACCCCGCGGAGGTGGGCCTCGCCGACTTCGGCCGGCCCGAGGGCTTCCTCGACCGGCAGCTGCGGCGCTGGGGCAAGCAGCTGGACGCCTCCCGCAACCGGGAGCTGGCCGGCATCGACGAGTTGCACGCCACCCTGGGCCGCCGGCTGCCCCACTCCCCCGCGCCCGCCGTCGTCCACGGCGACTACCGCCTGGACAACGTGCTGATCGGCGACGACGACAGGATCAGGGCGATCCTCGACTGGGAGATGTCCACGCTCGGCGACCCGCTGACCGACCTGGGCCTGCTGGTGATGTACAGCCAGCCGCTGGGCGCCCCCGACTCGCCGGTCTCGACCACCGCCGAGGCACCCGGCCACCCGTCCCCCCAGGAGCTGGTCGAGCGGTACGCCGCCCGCTCGGGCCGGGACGTCTCCGCGGTCTCCTGGTACACGGCGTTCGCCTGGTTCAAGCTCGCCGTGATCCTGGAGGGCATCCACTACCGGTACACCCTGGGCCAGACGCTCGGGCAGGGCTTCGACCGCATCGGCGAACTCGTCCCCGTCTTCATCGACCACGGACTGACGACTCTTCAGGAAGGCTGACCCGTCATGGACTTCGCGTTCGACGCGCGCACCGAGGAACTGCGTGCCCGACTCCTCGCCTTCATGGACGAGTTCGTCTACCCCGCGGAGGCGGTGGCCGAGGAGCAGCGGGCCGCGCTCGCCTCGCCGTGGGACACCCCGGCCGTGGTCGAGGAGCTGAAGGCCGAGGCCCGCAGGCAGGGCCTGTGGAACCTCTTCCTGCCCGACGCCGAGTACGGCGCCGGCCTCACCAACCTCCAGTACGCGCCGCTCGCCGAGATCACCGGCCGCTCCCCGCACCTGGCGCCCACCGCGCTGAACTGCGCGGCCCCGGACACCGGCAACATGGAGGTGCTGGCCCAGTTCGCCGACGAGGCGCAGCGCAAGCAGTGGCTGGAGCCGCTGCTCGCCGGCGAGATCCGCTCCGCGTTCGCCATGACCGAGCCCGAGGTGGCCTCCTCCGACGCCACCAACATCACCACCCACATCGAGCGGGACGGCGACGACTACGTCATCACCGGCCGCAAGTGGTACATCTCCGGGGCGATGAACCCGGACTGCAAGATCTTCATCGTGATGGGCAAGACCGACCCGGACGGCCCGGACATCCGGCGCCAGCAGTCCATGGTGCTGGTCCCGCGGGACACCCCGGGTGTCACCGTGAAGCGGGCGATGCAGGTCTTCGGGTACGAGGACCACTCGCACGGCGGCCACGCCGAGGTCGTCTTCGACCACGCGCGGGTGCCGGTGTCGAACCTGGTGGGTGAGGAGGGCGGCGGCTTCGCCATCGCCCAGGCGCGGCTCGGTCCGGGCCGGATCCACCACTGCATGCGGCTGATCGGCATGGCCGAGCGGGCGATCGAGCTGATGTGCCGGCGGGCCGTGTCCCGGACGGCGTTCGGCAAGGCGCTGGCGCAGCAGGGCGTGGTGCACAACTGGATCGCGGACGCCCGGGTGACGGTCGAGCAGCTGCGGCTGCTGGTCCTGAAGACCGCCTGGCTGATGGACACCGTCGGCAACCGCGGCGCCCACAGCGAGATCCAGGCCATCAAGATCGCCACGCCGCGCGCGGTCGTGGACATCATCGACCGAGCGATCCAGCTGCACGGCGCGGGCGGGGTCAGCCAGGACTTCCCGCTGGCCGAGCTGTACGCTAGCGCCCGGACGCTGATGATCGCCGACGGCCCCGACGAGGTGCACCAGCGGTCGCTGGCCCGCCGGGAACTGAAGAAGTACCTGTAGGCAGCGCCTGCGGGGACGGACAAGGACCGGCGGCCCCGGGGGCGGGGCCGCCGGTCCTGTGCGGTTCAGGGGCGCAGGGCCCGCAGCAGCAGGTCGGCGAGGTGGTCGGCGACCTCCTGCGGGGTCATGGGCCCGTCGGGGCGGTACCAGGTCGACAGGTGGTGGACCGAGCCGAAGTGGTAGTCCACGACCAGGTCGGCCGGGGTCGCGGTGGAGAAGACGCCCTCGCGCTGGCCCTCCTCGACGAGCGCGCGGAAGCGTTCGTGGTAGCGCCGGCGTTCCGCGCGTACCTGCTTGTTCTTCTCCGGGCTCAGATGGTGCATGGACCGGAAGAAGATCATCGCGTCGTCGAGGTTCTCGATGGTCGTGACGACCACGTCGGCGGCGGCGCCCCGCAGCCGCTTCTCGATCGGCTCGTCCGCGTTCGCGAAGGCGTCGAGCCGCTCCTGCTGGACGCGCAGCACGCGCGCGTACACCTCGTGCAGCAGATCGTCCTTGGAACCGAAGTAGTGGTACAGCGCCCCCTTGGTGACGCCGGCCGCCTCCACGATCTCCTGCACGGAGGTGCGGTCGTAGCCCTGCTCCGCGAAGAGCCGGGTGGCGGCGGCGAGAAGCCGCTGCGGAACGGGAGTCCCGTCCCCGTCCGTCGTCCTGGGCACTGCCGCCACCTGCCTTTCTCGTGGGTCCACTAACCCTGTTGCGGTCGGGAACGCAGTTCCCGTCGGAGGATCTTCCCACTCGCCGTCTTCGGCAGGTCGGGCAGGATCTCCACCTGGCGCGGATATTTGTAGGCCGCCAGTCTCTCCTTGCAATAGAGGGCGAGATCGTCCGGTTCGGTTGCGGCACCCGGGCGCAGACTGATGTAGGCCTTGACGGTCTCCCCCCGGTACCCGTCCGGGACCCCGACCACGGCGGCCTCGCGTACCGCCGGATGGGTGTACAGCACGTCCTCGACCTCGCGCGGCCAGACCTTGAAGCCGGACGCGTTGATCATGTCCTTCTTGCGGTCGACGACGTACAGCCACCCCTGCGGGTCCATGAAGCCGATGTCGCCGGTGCGCAGTTCGCCGTCCGGGAAGGTCTCTGCGGTGGCCTCGGGCCGCCGCCAGTACCCGGGCACCACCTGCGGACCCCGGACCGCGATCTCGCCCGGCTCCCCGAAGGGCACCTCGGCGCCCTGGTCGTCGATGACGCGTACGACGGTGTCGGGTCCCGGCAGTCCGACGGCGAGGGTCCCGGAGACCGGGTCGACCGGCGCCTCCAGGCCCGGCGGCACGGAGGCGCAGGGCGCGGTGCACTCGGTCAGCCCGTAGCCGTTCCTGATGTACGGCCCGAACCCGGCGCGGAACTTCTCCACCAGGGCCGGCGGCAGCGGCGCGCCACCGGAGGAGATGACGACGAAGGAGGCGAAGTGCTCCGGGGTGACGTCCGGGTGGGCGGCCAGGGCCATGAAGGCGGTGGAGGGGCCCACCGTGTACTGCGGGCGGTGCTCGGCGAACGCCTCCAGGACCACACCCGGCTCGAAGCGGTAGGTCAGCACGAGCGTGCCCGAGCTGATGACGCAGGCGGCGAGCTGGCAGACCATGCCGGTGATGTGGAAGAGGGGCGCGAGGGCGTAGTAGACCGGCGCGTCGGGCAGCGCGAGTCCGGTGCGCTGCCGCTCGGCGTTGTACATGATGTTGCCGTGCAGGTTGGTGGCGCCCTTGGGGGCACCGCTCGTCCCCGAGGTGTAGCTGATCAGGGCGATGTCGGCGGACGCCGGGTCCCGCCCTTCCGGGGCCTTGCCGCCCCCGCGGGCGACCGCCACCAGGTCCTCGGCGTCGGCGGCCTGCGGCAGCCGTTCGAAGGTCAGCACGCGGGCGTCGTCGCGGGTCTGGAAGTCCAGCTCGCTCGCGGTGAGCACGATCCGCACCGGCGAGCCGGCGGCCGTCTCGCGCAGGTACGACTCCCAGGCCCGCTGCGAGCAGACCAGCGCGGCCACCTCGGCGTCCCGCAGGACGTGCGCGACCTCCCCCGACTTGTACATGGGGTTGACCGGCACCACGGTCGCACCCGCCTTCCAGGCGCCGAGCAGCGCGAGCACGAAGTGCGGGGAGTTCTGAAGGATCACGGCGACCCGGTCGCCGCGGGCCAGGCCGCGTTCCGCGAGGTGGGCGGCGACGGAGTCGCTCAGCTCGTCGACCTCGCGGAAGCTGAGGCGGGCGTCGAAGTAGGCGAGGCAGGTGCGGTCGGGTGCCTCGGCGACGGCGGCGCGCAGGGCGTGCACCAGCGAGGCCGGCGGGTCGACCGGGCCCCGCTGGGCCTCGCTGAGCAGGGCCACCCAGGGACGGGCGGAGTAGCGGGACTCTGCGTGCGGCTGGGTCACCGGGTGGCCTCCCACTTCTGCTGGATGTGGTTCATGCTGGTCAGCCAGCGGTCCGGGTCGGCGGCCCGGGCCTGGTAGTACCCGGCGACCTCGGGGTGCGGCAGGATCAGGAACCGGTCCTCCGCCATCCCCTTGAACAGCGCGTCCGCGACGGCCTCCGGCTCGATGGCGGTCGGCTGGAGCACGATGTCGCCCGCGCTGCCGGTGGCGGCGAGCATGTCGGTACGGACGCCCTGCGGGCAGATGGCGTGCACCTTCAGGCCACGGTGCCGGTACGTCAGCGACAGCCACTCGGCGAAGGCGTACGCGCCGTGCTTGGTCACGCTGTAGGGCGCGGCGCCGATCATGGTGAGCAGCCCGGCGGCGGACACGGTGGACACGAACCGTCCTGCGCCCCGCTCCAGCCAGTGCGGCACCAGTTCCTGGGCGGCCCGCACATGCGCCATGACGTTGACGTCCCAGGCCGCGGCCCACACCCCCGGGTCGGCCGCCTCGGACCCGCCGGAGGCGAGCCCGGCGTTGGCGCAGTACACGTCGACGGTCCCGCCGAGCGCGTCCCGGGCCGGCCCGACGATGGCGGACGCGTCCCCCGGAAGAGCGATCCCGCCGATCTCCTCGGCCACGGCGGCGGCCTTGTCCCCGTCCAGGTCGTTCACCACGACCCGGGCCCCCTCGGCGGCGAACCGCCGGGCGAGGGCGGCCCCGATGCCGCCTCCCGCCCCGGTGACGACGACTCCGGCATCCTGCACGGCTCCCACCATCGGTCTCCTTCGACACGACGCGACACGGTTCGGCCCCAGCAGCGGCCAGACTAACCAGTCGGTATGTATAAAGGGAAGGGTGACCGGTCCAACCTGGGGGCGCTGGGGGTCCCCCCGGCCGAAGGCTGGGGGAGGAACTGCGCGCTCAGCCGCATACGGCCCGCAGCCTGCGAAACTGCGTGCGGGAGCGCTCAACGTGGAGGTCACCCCATGCGCCTGTCCAGAAGAGGTCTGCTCACTGCGGCCACGGCATCCGCAGCGGCCGTGACAGCCGTACCCACGGCAACGACAGCCGACGCCCACGGCACCCTGAAGACCGGCTTCGATCACCTCGCCGCCGACGGCTACGCCCTCCTCGCCGCCCAAAAGGTCGGCATCGTCACCAACCCCACCGGCGTCACGCGGGACGTCCGCCACATCGTCGACGTCATGCACGCCGACCCCCGCGTGCGGCTCACGGCCGTTTTCGGCCCCGAGCACGGCTTCCGCGGCACCGCCCAGGCCGGCGGCTCCGAGGGCCGCCACGACGACCCGGCGACCGGCCTGCCCGTCTACGACACCTACCTCAAGAGCGGACAGCCCCTCGCCGACGTCTTCACCGCCTCCGGCGTGGACACGGTCGTCTTCGACATCCAGGACGTCGGCGCCCGCTTCTACACGTACGTCTGGACGCTGTACGACTGCATGGCGGCCGCCCGGCTGGCGGGCAAGCGCTTCGTCGTGCTCGACCGGCCGAACCCGGTGACCGGCCGCACCGCCCAGGGCCCGGTGCTGCACGAGGAGTTCGCCAGTTTCGTCGGCAGGAAGCCGATCGCGCAGGCGCACGGCATGACGGTCGCCGAGCTCGCGCGGCTGTTCAACGCGCGGTTCCTGGACCAGCCGGTCGCCCTGGACGTCGTACCGATGACCGGCTGGCACCGCGACCGCTTCTACGACGCCTGCGGCCTGCCCTGGGTGCCGCCGAGCCCCAACATGCCGACCCCGGACACGGCGCTGGTGTACTCCGGGACCTGTCTCTTCGAGGGCACGAACCTCTCCGAGGGGCGGGGCACCACCCGCCCCTTCGAACTCCTCGGTGCCGAGGGCATCGACGCCCGCTGGGCCGCCGCGGCGGGCGGACTCGGACTGCCTGGCGTGCGGTTCAGGGAGGCGTACTTCGCGCCGACGTTCTCGAAGTTCCAGAGCAGGACCGTCGGCGGGGTGCAGATCCACGTGCACGACCGGGCCGCCTACGACCCCGTGCGCACCGGCGTCGCGCTGCTGGTCACCGCCAGGAGGGTGTGGAGCGGCTTCGCCTGGCGCACCGACCACTGGATCGACACGCTCACCGGATCCACGACGGTCCGCACGATGGTCGACGCGGGTGCGGGCCCCGACGAGATCGTCGGGGCCTGGCAGGACGAACTGGCCGCCTTCCGCCGGGTGCGAAAGGATTTTCTCCTCTACAGGTGAGGCGCGGCGTATGGCCAACGTCGCCCGGGAGCGGGACGATGCGCGCACATCGCACCGGTTCGGGCGGCGAGGAGCCTGCCATGGCTGACCCTGGGACGAACGTGGCTCCCTACTGGGAGCTGACCTTCGACGCGGACGGGGATCCGGACGGCGCCGAACGCGACCGGCTGCTGGCCGAGGTCACGGACCGCGGCGTCCGTGACCTGATCGTCTTCGCGCACGGCTGGAACAACGACCGGTCCGGCGCGACCGCCCTGTACCGGCACTTCTTCGCCCCGGTGCCGAAGCTCGCCCCGAAGGCGCGGCTCGGGTACGTCGGGGTGATCTGGCCGTCGATGCGGTTCTGCGACGAGCCGATCCCCGACTTCCCGAAGTCGGTGGTGGCCACGGAGGCCGAGGAGTCCCCGGCCCCGGTCCTCGACAAGGACACCCGGCGCGCGCTCCTGGAGACGTTCCCGGGGCGGGCCACGGTGGTCGACCAGCTCGCCCGGATGCTGGACCAGCGGCCGCCCGGCGGGCTGGAGGAGTTCGGGCGCCTGGTGCGGCTGCTGGTCGAGGTGCTGCCCGGCGGAGCGCAGCCGCTGTTCGCGGCGGACACGATCGCGGAGGGTGTCCCGCAGAGCGAGCCGGCGCTGCTCAGCGGGGAGGCGACGCGGCTGTGCGCGGAGTTCGCGGGGGCCGTCGCGTCCCTGCGGGAGGGCGGGTGCGCGGCCGGGTTCGCGCTGCCGAACCCGTGGGACGGGGCGAAGGAGTTGCTGCGGCAGGCCACGTACTACGCCATGAAGCGGCGGGCGGGCGCCGTCGGGGAGCGCGGCCTCGGGCCGGTGGTCGGGCAGTTGGCGCAGGCGGCGCCCGGTGTGCGGGTGCATCTGGTCGGGCACAGCTTCGGCGGCCGGCTGGTGTCCTTCGCGCTGCGCGGGCTGCCGGACGGGGTGCGCGCGGTGAAGTCCGTGACCCTGCTGCAAGGCGCCTTCTCGCACTACGCGTTCGCCGGCCGGCTGCCTCAGGACCCGCGCGCCGGCGGGGTGCTGCACGGCCGGCAGAACCGGATCGACGGCCCGCTGGTGTGCTGCTACTCCCGGTTCGACGAGGCGCTCGGCACGCTGTACCCGCTGGCCTCCCGGATGGCGGACGACTGCGAGTCGGCCCTGGGCGCGGACGTGGCGCGGCTGCTGGGCGAGCGGTGGGGCGCGATGGGCCACGACGGCGTCCAGGCGGTGCCCGGCACCGGGTCCCTGGACCTGGCGGCGGCGCTGCGCGGACCGCTCGCCGCGTCGGGTTGTGTGAACGTCGACGCGGCGGCGGTGGTGAACCGGGGTGGTCCGCCGGCCGGGGCGCACAGTGACATCGTGCACCCCGAGCTGGCGCGGTTGGTGCTGGCGGCGGGGCGCATCGGGTGACCCCGCCGCCGTGCGGGTGTCACCGGTGCGAGGTGTACTCCACCACCTGCTGGAAGGTGGGCCGGTTCTGCCAGCTGATGTTGTAGTGCTTGATGCCGCCCAGGGTGCGCTGGACGATCGAGTCGGCACACCACTGGTCGCCCGCGGAGCACAGCGAGTCCCCGGGGTAGACGGTGGACGCGCTGGTGCCGGCCGCCGTCTTCAGGGTGCTGATCAGGATGTCCCGGCAGGAGCTGAGGCTGCCGCCGCCGCAGTACTGCTCGGCCAGCGGCCCGGACACGCTCTGGCCGAGCACCGAGCGGATGTCCTTGTCGACATAACTCCACCAGCCGTACTGGAAGGAGCTGCCGGCGTGTGAGCCGGTGGGCCCGTGTGCGGCCCACGGGGCTTCGTCGACGGGCAGGTTGGCGGTCAACGCGGTGTACAGGCCGGAACCGAGACCGGGCTGGAACTCGGCCTTCACCAGCAGCGGCCACCAGGCGTCCAGGATCCGGATGGCGTCGGAGTTGGCGTAGGTCTTGGAGCCCGCCGACGTCTCCGTGCGCTTGCCGCCCGCGGCGAGCCAGGTCTGGATCTTGCCGACGGCCGCGGCGGCCGTGGAGTCGGTGACCGTACTGCTGTTGATCACCTTCAGCAGATCCGGGACCACGTCCTCGGCCCGCAGGTCCGTCAGCGACGCGTCCGCCATGGCCTTGACAAGCGAGGAGCGGGTGACGCCCCCGGCGGCCACGAGCTTCTTCACCCGGTCGTCGAGGAGGTTCCCCCGGTGGACCGAGCCGTCGCCCCAGCTGGCGGTCGTGTAGTCGAGCGCCTGCTTGTTGTTCCAGGAGACGTAGTAGTCCTGGTCGACGGACTGGGGGTGCTGCGCGGCCGGGGTGTAGTCGGCCGTGTTGGTGGTCGGGTCCCAGTTCCGCCACTCGTAGGCGGCCTGGCCCCAGACCGGGAACTCCGGGTCGACACCGGTCGCGCGCACCGGGTTGTCGCCGCTGTTGTAGTACGCGGTGTGCGAGGAGTCGGCGTAGAACCAGTTGAAGGTGTAGTTGATGTGCTGCACCGCGCTCTGGAAGGTCCCCGGGCTGTTCACGTAACCGGGGTCGTTGAGCATCTGGAAGCCGATGATCGAGTCGGCCTCGTGCATGTAGGAGGAGCGCAGGGTGGTGTAGGCGACCTTCTTCCCGCCGACGGTGGCCCGGTATTCGACGGGCCCGTACTTCGTCTTCCAGACCCGCATGGTGTACGAGCCGGCTGCCGTGCCGTCGGCCGTGGTCGGCTTCCAGGAGTTCGTCTGCTCGACCTTGTCCATGGCCGTGCAGGTGCCGTGGTACAGGTAGTGGTAGTCGTCCTGGCAGAGTTCGACGGCGAAGCTGTCGATGATGTCCTGGCCGGAGGTCGTGGCGGACCACGAGTAGTCCTGGCCCCGGCCGAGTTCGACGTACATGCTCAGGCCGGCGAACGAGGCGCCGCGGGCGCTGATGCCCGGACCCTGGATCTCCTGGAGCATGAGCAGCTGCGGGGCGAAGTAGCCGGTCTGCGGTCCGAAGACGGCGATCGGGTGGCCGCTCGCGGTGTACTTGCCGCTGACCACCAGTGCGTTGGACATCCCGCGCTTGGCCGAGCTGAGCGCGGTGGCGGTCGCCGCGGCGGAGGCGGCACTCGCGCTCTGGTCGGCGCCGGTGCCCGTGGCGTTGTAGACCAGCGGTTCGGTGGTCACCGATCCGGTGTCCGGCAGCGCCTCGCCCTGCGGGCTCGCGGGCTTGGTGCCGTACGGGAAGCTCTTGCCGTCATGGACGGTGAGCACGGCCTCGGGGTCGTTGCGCTCGCGGAACGACTCCCAGACCTTGGTGCCCTCGGTCACCCCGTACTGCTCCTGGGCGGCCAGCAGGGAGATGGCGTTGTTGACCTCGCCACCGCCGCCGGAGCCGAACAGCGTGCCGATCACGGAGGCCAGCGCCACCAGGTCGGTGATCTTGAAGTGGTCGATCGTGCCGGCGTTGGTGATCGAGTCCTTGTGGCCGGTCAGCACGTACTCGCCGGGGAAGTAACGGCCCTTGTCGGAGGCGTCGATGTAGGAGTTGATGCCGTCGAGGTAGGCGTTGGCGTCCGCGAGGGCCTGCTGGCCGCGGGCGCCGTTGGTCGCGACGGCGTTGTCTATCTGCGCCTGGAGGTCGGCCTCGGTGTAGGGCGCGTTGCGGTAGAACTCCTGCTCCAGGCCCTGGTTGGAGGCGACACCGCCGGCGAAGGAGGTGAGCTGGCCGCGCCCGACGTGCCGGAACACGTCCATGAGCCACAGCCGGTCCTCAGCGGCGGCGTAACCGGCGCCGAACTCGGTGCCGTATCTGGTGGTACCGGTGATGTGGGGCACCCCGGTCGCCTTGTCACGGACGATGGTCACGTCGCCGCGGCCGGCCGGGCTCTCGGTGGAGGCGACCTGACCCGACGCGACCCCGAACGACGCGTCGTTGAAGAACGTGTTGATCTTCGCGTCCGTGAGGGTGGAGTAGCCGCTGGCCAGGTTGGCGTAGGGGCCGAGCTGGTCCTCGGCGTGGCTCGGCTGGGTGCCGAAGGCCTGGTTGAGCAGGATCTGGGCAAGAGTGGCGTTGCCGTTCTCGCCGGGCGGCAGGATGTCGGAACACTGCCCGCCGCAGTAGTCGTTGGAGGCCGCCGCGGCGGCGGTGGTCTGGGCGAGCGGGGAGAGCAGCCCGGCGATCAGCGCGCATACGGATGCGGCTTTCAGGAACCCGGGGAGCCTGCGGGGAGTTCTCAGTCTGTCGAACAACGCGTGATGTCTGGTGCGCCGTGGCATGGCGGCTCCTCAACGACGGGGGTGGGCCGGACGTTACCGCCGGTATCCCCGGGATTGAAGATGAACATGCGTCAAGTTTTCAACATGTCGCACGCGTCGGCGGTGCCACCGGCCGCCGGTCAAGGCGGGCGGCCTTATGGACGGCATCGGAAATCGGATGGAGCCGATTCGAGTGTCGATACGTCTATACGGCAACGTCGCGCGGAGCCCGTGCGGCGACGCCGAAGTGACCGAAGTGCAGGTACAGGTGTGACGGAGGTGCAGGGCGATGGCCGGTTTCCGGAGTCTGGCGAGACAGGTGCGAGACCCACGGTGCGATCTGGCGCTGCGGCGTTATTCGCTGCGCAAGTGCCTGGAGCGGTTCGCTCCGTACGGGCACCGCGCGACCTGGGACCATCTGTGTGCGCGGGCCGGGTTCGGTCCTGAGGACCGGTCCCCCGATCCGGTGCGTCTCGTGGGCGCACTGGACGAGTTGGAGGAGGCGCGGGCGGTCTGGCTCGCCTACGAGGTCGACTTCGCCTCCCGCCGCAAGAAGGAGAAGCACGACGGGCTGCGCCGCCCGGGCAGCGTGGACGACTGGCACCGGCTGACCTGGGGCGGATTCGGAGTGGCCTGGTGCGACGACCCTCGGGTCCATCCCGACGAACCGCTCGCCGAGGTGCTGCGACGGCTGATCGCCGCCCTGGAGCGCGAACCGGGCACGAGCTGCCCGGTGTGCGAAGGGGAGCGCCTGGTCTGGAAGTACGACCTGGACCACGAGCCCTCCGCCGGTCCGGTCTGCGCGGACTGCGGGATCCTGGTGCCGCGTCCGGTGCTCACCGCCGAGGCCGTGGCCTACGCCAGGCGCGGGCGGCTGCTCATGTCGGCCTGACCGTCCGGGGGTGCGCCGGGGATGCCGCACCCCCCTACCGCCCCTCCCCCGCACTACGCCCTCTCCTGCGGCAGCAGGCGGGAGCCCGCCCGCCCCGCGCCGAAGGCATCGTGCGGGTTGGACAGGACGCACGTGGCCAGCGACAGGCAGCCGCAGCCGATGCAGTCGGTCAGGTGGTCGCGCAGCCGGTTGAGCTGCCGGATGCGTTCGTCGAGTTCCGCGCGCCAGGCCTGCGAGAGACGGGCCCAGTCCTCCCTGGTCGGGGTGCGCTCCTCGGGGAGTTCCGCGAGCGCCTCGCGGATGGTGGCCAGCGGGATGCCGACGCGTTGCGCCGCCCTGACGAAGGCCACGCGGCGGAGGGTGTCGCGGCTGTAGCGGCGCTGGTTGCCGGCGGTCCGCCGGCTGCTGATCAGCCCCTTGGCCTCGTAGAAGTGCAGTGCGGAGACCGCGGCGCCGCTGCGCGCGGACAACTGGCCGACGCTCAGCTCGTGGATCTCCTCGGGAATCTGCGGCACCCGGCAGAGACTACCCATCGGGCGCGGGCCGCGGTCCGTTGACAGCGGCCCCGCGGCCGACCATGCTAAGCAGTTGCTTAGACAAGGCGAGTGTGACCCGTGAGCGCGAGAGGGCCGGCAACATGGCAGAACCGAGGATCTTCGCTTCCCCCGACGAGCTGAAGGCGGCCGTGGGCGAGCAACTGGGCTTCACCGACTGGCTGGAGGTCGACCAGAAGCGGATCGACCTGTTCGCGGACGCGACGGGCGACCACCAGTGGATCCACGTCGACCCGGAGAAGGCGGCCACGGGCCCGTTCGGCACGACCATCGCGCACGGCTACCTGACCCTGTCGCTGCTCCCGCTCTTCGGCCCCCAGCTGATCAAGGTCGAGGGCGTGAAGATGGGCGTCAACTACGGCACCAACAAGGTCCGTTTCCCCGCCCCCGTGCCGGTCGGCTCGCGGCTGCGCGCCACCGCGACGATCACCGGCGTCGAGGAGGTCACCGGCGGTGTCCAGGTGACCGTCGCGTTCACCGTGGAGCGCGAGGGCGGCGACAAGCCGGTCTGCGTCGCGGAGTCGGTGTCCCGGTACTACGTCTGAGCGGCCCCGCGGCTACCCGGCCCCGACCATCCGCAGCACGAGGTCGGCGTAGAGCGTGCCGACCTCCTCGGGGGTCCGGGGGCCGTTCACGTTGAACCAGCGGGCCACGTCGATGCACAGCGACAGCACCGCGAGGGTGGTGCCGTGGACGTCGATCACGTCGAACTCGCCGGCCGCGACGCCCTCCTTGATGATCCCGCGCACCTCCGCGTCCACCTGGCGGCGCAGCGCGAGGATCTCGGCGCGGGCGTCGGGGCCGAGGGCGTCCAGCTCGTACTGCACGACCCGGGCGGTGGTGCGCCGGCCGGCGTGCCAGCGGACGAAGGAGCTGACGGCGTCGGCGAGCCGCTCGGCGGCGGTGCCCTCGCGCCGGGCGGCCGTCCGCAGGATGTCCAGGGCCTTGTCGTGACCGATGCGGCTGATCCGGTGGAGCAGCTCTTCCTTGGTCTTGTAGTGGATGTAGAGCGCGGCCGGGCTCATACCGGCGCGGCCCGCGATGTCACGGGTGGTGGTGGCGTGGTAGCCGCGCTCGGCGAAGGCCTCCACGGCGGCGACCAGCAGACGCCTGGCCGCGTCAGGGGTGACCTCTTCCCACGGCTCGATCTCGCCGCCGGTCGTGTCCTCCGCCGTACTCATCGCTCGCTCGCCCCTCTCGGTACCGGAGCTCCACCATACCGCCGAAGCTGAGCGAGCGCTTAGTGTGCCCGCTCAGGGCTGTGCGCCGTCCTCGGTGAGGTCAGAGCTTCTCGAAGGGGTCGTGTTCGGCGAGCAGCTTCTCCAGCCGTGCCTGGTCGACCCGGCTGACGATCTGGCCGGCCTCCTGGCGGTCCCGGATGACCTTCGCGAGCGTGAAGGCGGAGGTGACGAGGTAGAGGACGGCGATGCCGAGGAAGCCGCGCACCCAGGCGTCGGCGTGCAGCCTGAAGATGCCGATGACCGTCGCCGTCATGGCGATGCCGAAGGAGGCGACGGCCTGACCGTAGAAGGCGGCCGTGTTCTGGTTTCTGACCGGTGTGTCACTCATGGGACGAGCATCGGCGAACGTGGGCCGCGCCACATCCGCCGACGTACTCAGGGCGTACTCAGAACGCCGAGACCCCTGTCAGCGCTCGCCCGATGAGCAGCTTCTGGATCTGGCTGGTGCCCTCGTAGAGGGTCATCACCCGGGCGTCGCGCAGGAGTTTGCCCACCGGGTACTCGTCGATGTAGCCGTAGCCGCCGAAGACCTGGAGGGCGTTGTTGGCGGCGCGCACGGCGGCCTCCGAGGCGAACAGCTTGGCCTTGGAGGACTCGGTGGCGAACGGCAGCCCGCGGTCGACCAGATCGGCGACGCGCCAGGTCAGCAGCCGGGCCGCGTCCACGTCGACGGCGATGTCGCTGAGGAGTTCCTGGACCAGCTGGTGCCCGGCGATCGGCGTCCCGAACTGCTCCCGCTCCCCGGCGTATCGGACGGCGGCGTCGAGCGCGGCCTGCGCTATGCCGACGCAGCCCGCGGCCACCGACATCCGTCCCTTGGCGAGCGCGGACATGGCGACCGAGAAACCCTTGCCCTCCGGGCCGAGCATCGCGGCGGCGGGCACCCGGACGTCCTGAAGGACCAGTTCGGCGGTGGCCTGGCCGCGCAGACCGAGCTTGCCGTGGACGGCGCGGCGGGTGAGGCCGGGGGTGTCGGCCGGCACCAGGAAGGCGGAGACGCCCCGGTGACCGGGGGCGTCGGTGGAGCGGGCGAAGAGCAGGACGACGTCGGCCCAGGTGCCGTTGGTGATGAACATCTTGGTGCCGTTGACGACGTAGTGGTCGCCGTCGCGAACGGCGCGGGTGGTGAGGTTGCCCGCGTCGGAGCCGGTACCGGGTTCGGTGAGGCCGAAGCAGCCGAGGTACGCGCCGGAGGTCAGCCCCGGCAGCCAGCACCGCTTCTGCTCCTCGTCGCCCCAGGCGGCGATCGACTTGGCGACGAGCCCGAGGGAGACGGAGACGATCCCGCGGACCGAGGAGTCCCCACGGCCCAGCTCCTCCGTCACCAGGCAGTACGACAGGTGGTCGCCGCCCGAGCCGCCGTACTCCTCGTCGATCGTCAGCCCGAGGAACCCGACCTCGCCGAGCTTCTTCACGATGCCCCGGTCGACCTCCTCGGCCCGGTCCCAGGCGACCACGTGCGGGGCGATCTCGCGCTCGACGAAGTCCCGGGCGAGCCGCCGTACGGCGGTCTGCTCCTCACCGAGCCCCAGGTTCACCATGCGACCACCCTTTTAATTAGCACTGCTAGTTTATTCTCCCGGGCCCTACTATGTGCGCCATGGCCCGACCGCGCAAGCCCCTCCTCAGCACCGACCGGATCGTCCGGGCGGCCCGGGAACTCGTGGACGCGGAGGGGCTGGCGGCCGTGTCCACCCGGCGGCTGGCGGCCGAACTGGGGGTGAGCGGGCCCTCGCTCTACAACCACTTCCGCACCAAGGACGAGATCCTGGAGGCGGTCGCGGACTCGGTCAGCGCGCAGCTCGACCTGTCGATGTTCGAGCCCGGCGACGGCCGGGACTGGCGCACCGCCCTGCACGACTGGGCGGTGTCGTACCGGGCCGCGCTGCGCGACCACCCGAACATCGTCCCGGTGCTGGCCCGCGGGCCGGGCCGGCGCCCGGCCGGACTGCGGGTCGCCGACGCGGTGTACGGCGCGATGGTGGACGCGGGGTGGCCGGCGGCACAGGCGACGTCGATCGGGGCGCTGATGCGGTACTTCGTCATGGGCTCGGCGCTGGGGTCCTTCGCCGGCGGGTTCGTGGACGACGCGAGCGCGTACGATCCGGCCGACTATCCGCATCTGGGCCAGGCCCATCTGCTGGCGGATCAGCAGGAGAAGATCGACGAGCGGGCGTTCGAGACGGGGTTGCGGGCGCTGCTGGACGGGTTGGGCGAACAGTTCACGCGGCTGCGGGGGACGACGGGATAGGGGCGGTGCGGCCCGGTCGTCGCCGCCCGCGGGCCGGCGCGGAACCGGCCGCTCAGAACACCACCAGCGCCCGGCCGCCCTTACCGGCGAGCATGTTCCCGAAGGCGTCCGGGATGTCCTCCAGGGTGATCCGCTGCGTGACCAGCGCGCCCAGGTCCAGGCGGCCCGCCCGGACGTGCTCGGCGAGCACCGGCAGGTCGCGGGCCGGGTCGGAGTTGCCGTAGACGCAGCCGGCGAGGGTGCGGCCCCAGTGGAAGAGCTCCAGGGCGTTGAAGGTGACCTGTTCCGTCTTGCCGCCGATGCCGACCACGGTCGTACGGCCGCCCCTGCGGGTGGACTCCCAGGCCGCGCGGATGCTGACCGCGCGTCCGGCGCACTCCACGGCGACGTCGACGCCCTGTTTCCCGGTGAGGGCGCGGATCGCGCGGGGCGTGGTGTCGGAGGCGACCACGTAGTCCGTGGCGCCGGCCGCCCGCGCCAGGTCCTCCTTCGCCGCGGACACGTCCACGGCGACGATCCTGGACGCACCCGCGATCCGGGCCGCCTGGACGGTGGCCAGGCCGACCCCGCCGACGCCGAACACGGCGACGGTCTCGCCCTCGCGGACGCGCGCCGCGTGGTGGACGGCGCCGTAACCCGTGAGGACCGCGCAGCCGAGGAGGGCCGCGTCGACGAGCGGGACGCCGGCCGGGAGCGGGAGGACGCAGGACTCGGCGACCACGGTCTCCTCGGCGAAGGCCGCCACGTTCAGGCCGGGGTGCAGGTCGGTGCCGTCCGTCGTCCGGGCGTGGACGTCGGCGGAGCCGTTCAGGGCGTTGGCGCACAGCCAGACCTCGCCGAGCGCGCAGGCGTGGCAGTTCCCGC
The DNA here is from genome assembly GCF_040703965.1 of Streptomyces sp. NPDC006655. Lineage (NCBI taxonomy): Bacteria > Bacillati > Actinomycetota > Actinomycetes > Kitasatosporales > Streptomycetaceae > Streptomyces > Streptomyces sp. NPDC006655. The sequence continues at coordinate 37,559 of NZ_JBEYJU010000018.1, forward strand.
AGGAGGGCGCCCAGTTGAGGACGACGGTGTCGCCGGGTGCCAGCCGGGTGACGCCCTCGCCCACGGCTACCACGGTGCCCGCGCCCTCGTGGCCGAGGACCGCCGGGACCGGCACCCGCATGGTGCCGTCGGAGAGGGAGAGGTCGGAGTGGCAGACACCGGCGGCGGCGAGCCGGACGCGGACCTGTCCGGGGCCGGGGTCCGGGAGCTCGATCCCGGTGACCGTCAGAGGGGCGCCCACGGCGGGCAGTACGGCGGCGCGGACCTGGGTAGCCATCGGGGCGATCTCCTCAGAACTGCAGGGACTTGGTCTGGAGGTACTCGGCGAGACCGTGCGCGCCGAGTTCACGGCCGACGCCCGACTGCTTGTAACCGCCGAACGGGGCGAGGGGGTTGAACCGCCCGCCGTTGATGTCGACCTGCCCGGTCTCCATCCGCCGGGCGAAGGCCACCGCCTCCTGCTCGTCCCCGGCCCAGACGGCGCCCGCGAGGCCGTAGACCGTGCCGTTGGCGATGCGCAGGGCGTCGTCCTCGTCCTCGTAGCGCAGGATCGACAGGACCGGGCCGAAGATCTCCTCCTGCGCGATCGTCATCTCGGGGGTGACGTCGGCGAAGACCGTCGGGTGGACGAAGTAGCCCCGTTCGCGGGGGGATTCCGGACCGCCCGCGACCAGCCGGGCGCCCTCCGCGATGCCCTTCTCGATGTAGCCGCGCACCCGCGCCCGCTGCTCGGCGCTGACGACGGGACCGATCCGCTCGCCGTACGTGGCGGCGGCGGCCGCGGCCAGTTCCACCGCCTCGTCGTACTGGCCGGAGTGCACCAGCATCCGGGTCCAGGCGCTGCACGTCTGACCCGAGTTGGACATCACGTTGGCCACCCCGACGTTGACCGCCCTGGCGAGGTCGGCGCTCGGGAGGATGACGTTCGCGGACTTGCCGCCCAGTTCCAGGGCCACCTTCTTGACCGCGGCCCCGGCGGTCGCGCCGATCTGCCTGCCGACGGCCGTGGAGCCGGTGAAGGAGACCAGGTCGACGCCCGGGTGCTCGGCGAGCGCCTGACCGGCGACCGGACCGAGCCCGGTGACCAGGTTGAACACACCGGCGGGGAAGTCCGCTTCGTGCACCGCCTCCGCGAACAGCTGGGCGGTGAGCGGGGTGTTCTCGGCGGGCTTGAGGACGACCGTGCAGCCGGCGGCGAGCGCCGGGGCGGCCTTCGCGACGACCTGGTGCAGCGGGTAGTTCCAGGGGGTGATCGCGCCGACCACCCCGACCGGCTCCTGGTAGACGGTCGAGTTGCCGACCTTCTCCTCGAAGGGATGGCCGGCCGCCAAGTCGGCGTAGGAGCCCGCGACCGCGATCGGCACGGCCGCGTGCACGGCCCGGGAGAACTTCAGCGGTGCGCCAAGCTCCGCGCCGACCGTCTCGGCGATCTCGTCCTTGCGGGCCGCCAGGACGTCGCGCAGCGAGGCGAGCCGGGCGGCGCGCTCGGCGGGCGGGGTGGCGGCCCAGGCCGGCAGGGCGGCGCGGGCCGCGCGTACCGCGGTGTCGACGTCGAGCGCGCCACCCGCCGGGACCCGGCCGATGACCTGCTCGTCGACCGGGTTGACGACCTCGATCACGTCCCGGCTCTCGGCGGCGCGCCAGGCGCCGTCGATGTACAGGCCGTCGTGTGCCTTCATGCTGCTTCCTCCTGGCGGGCCGGATCTCCGCCTCACAAACTAGCGGCGATAGTTTTAGCGCGCCAGACATGGTCCGCGCCAGACATGGTCCGCGCCAGACATGGTCCGCGCCAGACATGGTCCACGCCAGACATCGTCCGCGCCGGACGGGGCGGACGGCGTCAGAAGTCGACCCGGGCGTGGGCGTCCACCCTGCCCACGCTCTCCTGCGCGAAGGCCTTCTCGTAGGCCCGCCGGATCTCCTCGATCTTCCGGTCGCCGCCCTTCGCCGCCGACTCGGGATACAGCAGGATCAGTTCGTACGACCGCTCCTTCTCGATGGTCCCGTGCGCGTCCCGCCACTGGCCGCGCCCGTTCTGCACGGTGAGGCCGTCGGGGAAGTCCGGGGTGACCTCCCTGTCGACGAATGCGGTGAACTCCCGGTCGGTGACGGCCGGTCCGCCGTCGGGGCGGGCGGTGCCGAAGAACAGCCGGGTCTCGACATACGGCTTGCCGCGCGCGGGCGCGGCGGCGGGGCGGCTGTCGGCCAGTGCCGTGTAGGCGGTGGGGGCGCCGGCGAGCAGCAGCCCGGCCAGGGCGAGGGCCGACCGGTCACGGAGAGATTGCGTGCGCATGCCCCCTTCTTAGGGGGTTCGGTCGGCCCTGCCACCGGTTTCGCGCCGGGTTCACTCGTCCAGGTCGTCCGTACCGCGTGGTCATTCCGTCGCGGTCAGGTGGGCGAAGACCACCACGTTGCTGGTGTAGCCGGTCCGGCGGCTGAAGAGGCCACCGCAGGTGATCACGCGCAGTTCCGGGCGGCGGGTCGGGCCGTACACCTCCTTGTCGGGGAATCCGGCCTTGTCGTAGACCTTCACCCGGTCCACCGTGTAGACGGCGGTACGTCCGTCCGCGCGCCCGGCCTCGATCCGTTTGCCGGGCTTCACCTGCGCGAGCGCCGCGAAGACCGCGGGTCCGGTTCTGGTGTCGCGGTGTCCGACGGCGACCGCGAGGCCGGACTCGCCCGGCGTGGCGCCGCCCTGGTACCAGCCGATCAGCTTCGGCTCGTCGACCGGCGGGGTCTCCAACTGCCGCCCTGGGTCCAGCCGGACACCGGTGACCGGTGCGTCGACGCCCAGGGACGGGATGCGCATCGACGTCGGCCGGGACCTGGGCAGGGGGCGGGGCGGGGGCAGCGGCCTGGCCGCCGTGCGGGCCCCGTCGGGCCCCGCGCCCGCCACGGCGTCCCGGTCGCCCGGCCCGTCGTCGTGCCCCCCGCACCGGACCAGTGCCACCAGGGCCATGACCAGCAGGGCCGTCCTGGCGAGGCGGTAGGCGCGGGTCCGGTACCAGGGCCTGCGTCTGCGCCTACGCGGCGCCATGGGGCCGACGACGGATCAGCCGGACGTACGCCACGGCACTGGCCGCGACCAGACCCACGGCCGCGGCCGCGGCCACGGGCGAGAACGCGGCCGCCGTGTCGACGAGACCGCCGCCGCCGGCGTGCACACCGCCCTGCGGGCCGTTGTGGTCGTCACCCTTGCCCCAGCTCGCGTCGTTGTGCTGGTTGTCCTCGATCTGGCCGTTCTGGCCGTTGTGACCGTTCTGGTCGTTCTGCCCGTTGGGGCCGTTCTGGCCCGGCGCCCCGTCCTCCTTGCCGTCGTGGCAGTTGAGCCGGAAGACCTTCTCCTTCAACGCGCCGGCCACCACCCAGGTGAGCCGGTACTGACCGTCCGCCAGCCCCAGCGGATCGGTGTGACCGGCGCCTCCGGCGAGCTGGATGGTGCCCGCGACGGTGGCGGCGGTGGGCAGCGGCGGCTGCGGGGTGATGGTGTAGGCGATGGCGGGCAGGACGTCGAAGTTGACGGCGTCCAGGTAGAAACGGCAGACCACCGGGTCGTCCTTGGAGACGCCGAAGGGCACGCCCACCCGGTGGATCCTGATGTCGCCGTTCTCCCCCTGGGCCACCGCGTTCGGCGCCGCCACCCACGACGCGCCCGCCGCGGCGAGGGCGGTGAGGACGACGGTGGCGCCCGCGCGGGAACCGGCGGAGCGTGGAAGTGTGAGGGTGGGCATGCAAGCTCCTCCAAGTTAGACGATTTTCATACAAATCGGCCTTTCGCCTGGACTATCACTCACCCACCCCACGGCCCACGCCATCGACGCCCGACGCGCCGTCAGATATCGCCCGGCCGGCGCAACACCGAGCTCCTGCGTCGTGTCCGCGGCACCGCACCCGCGTCCCCGGACGGCCCCACGCCTGCCGGAGAGCGCACCGCCACCCCCGCCGACAACAGCAGCAACGCCCCCAGCATCACGAACGGCGCGGCCACCCCCGTGGCCCCCGCCACCAGACCCGCCGCCCCCGGCGCCGCCACCTGCCCCAGCCGGTTCCCGGTCAGCCGCAGGGCCAGTGCCGTGGACCGGGCACCGTCCGGCGCCGCCTGCACGACCGTCGTCATCGACAACGGCTGCCCGACCCCCAGGCAGAACCCGAGCACGCCGAGCATCAGCCCGAGCACCCACAACGGCACCGGCAGCGCGATCCCCGCACACAGCACCGCCGCCAGCAGACACGTCGCGGTCAGCAGCACCGGCCGGCCCAGCCACCTCAGCAGCGGCGTGAGAACCAGCCGGCAGGCGATCGTCGCCCCGGCGCGCACGCTCAGCAGCACGCCGATCACCGCCGGAGCGATCCCCCGGTGCTCGCCGACCACCGGGAGGTACGCCGTGAGGATGTCGGTCGCGGACAGCACCGAAAGGCTGATCAGCATGCCCGCCGGCACCCCCCGGGCGCGCAGGATACGGCCGACCGCGACGCGTTCGCCCCGCTCCGTAGGGGAGGCGACCGCCGTACGGTCCTCGATGCGCCACAGCGACGTCAGCGCGACGGCCGCGCCCGCGCCCGCCACCACGAGCGCGAGCGCGCTGCTGCCCGCCATGTCGGGGGCGCCGATCAGCGCACCGGCCGCGACCGGGCCGATCAGCTGGCCGAGCGACGCCCCGATGGTGAAGTGGCCGAAGGCGCGGTCCTGTTCGTGCGCGGCCGACTGGCGGGCCACCAGCGACTGGGCGCCGATCACGAAGCAGAGGTGGCCGAGACCCATCACCCCGCTCCACAGGGCCATCGCCCACAGGGAGCCGGCCAGGCCGCTGAGCGCGCAGCCGCCGGATATCAGCACCACGCCGGCCGGCAGCAGGGGCGCGCAGCGGCCGTGGTCGGTACGGCGGCCGAGCGGCACGGCGGCGAACAGCGGAAGCAGGGCGTAGACACCGGTGATGACGCCGACCGCCCGCTCGTCGGCGCCGAGCGCGAGGGCCCGGTAGGAGACGGCGGGCCGGGCCATCGACACCGCCCCCTGCGCGAAGCCGAAGGCGATGACGAGACGCAGCAGCCAGCCGCGGTTCCTGCCGGGCACCATGGTGAAGTCCTCCGACGGACGGCTCAGACGATTCCGAACAGGATCCCTGCCCCGAGCACCACGAGGGACGTCAGGGCGGCCCACTTCACGACGAAGCGGGTGTGGTCGCCGAACTCGACCTTGGCCATGCCGACCAGGACGTAGACGGCGGGGACGAGCGGGCTGGACATGTGCAGCGGCTGGCCGACGATCGAGGCGCGGGCGATCTCCACGGCGGGGACCCCGTGGGCCTGCCCGGCCTCGGCGAGGACCGGGAGGATGCCGAAGTAGAAGCCGTCGTTGGACATGAAGTAGGTCAGCGGGATGCTCAGCACGCCCGTGACGAGGGCCATGTGCGGGCCCATGCCGTCGGGGATGTTGCCGACCAGCCACTCGGCCATGTGGTCGACCATGCCGGTGCCCTGGAGGACGCCGGTGAAGACGGCGGCGGCGAAGACCATGCCGGAGACGTTGAGGACGTTCTCGGCGTGGGCGGCGATCCGGGCCCTCTGGGCCGGCATCTGGGGGAAGTTGACGGTCAGCGCCAAGGCCGCGCCGAGCAGGAACAGCACCGGGATCGGCAGCCACTCCATGATCATGGCGGTGAGCAGGACGACGGTGAGCGCCGCGTTGAACCAGTACAGCCGGGGGCGCAGCGTGTCGCGGTGCGGGTCCAGGCCCTGGAAGGCCCCGTCCTCCCCCGGGAGCTCCGCGCCGGTGCCGGAGCCCGAACCGGCGCCGCGCGCCGGGGACTTCCCGGTGCCGGTCCCGGCGCCGACCAGCACGGTCTCCGTCTCCCGCTCCGCCACCAGCGCCTCGTCCAGGGTCAGCACGCCGAGCCGGCTGCGCTCGCGGCGGCCGAGAACGTAGGCGAGGGCGAGGACGAAGAGCAGGCCGACGGCGAGCGCCGGGATCATCGGGACGAAGATGTCGCTCGCGTCCAGCTTCAGCGCGGTCGCCGCGCGAGCGGTGGGGCCGCCCCAGGGCAGGGTGTTCATCACGCCGTTGGCCATGGCGGCGACACCGGTCATCACGACCAGGCTCATCTTCAGCCGCTTGTACAGCGGGTACATCGCCGAGACGGTGATCATGAAGGTGGTGGAGCCGTCGCCGTCGAGGGAGACGATCGCGGCGAGCAGGGCCGTGCCGACGACGATCCGCAGCGGGTCGGCCTTGCAGAACCTCAGGATGCCCTTGACCACCGGGTCGAAGAGGCCGACGTCGATCATCACACCGAAGTAGACGATCGCGAACATGAGCATCGCCGCGGTCGGGGCGAGGCTCGTGACGCCGTCGATGACGTAGTCGCCGAGCTTGGCCCCCTTGCCGACGAACACGCAGAACAGCGCGGGGATCAGCACGAGCGCCGCGATCGGCGACATCTTCTTCAGCATGATCAGGACCAGGAAGGTCGCGATCATGGCGAAGCCGAGGATGGTCAGCATGAGTGGAACACCTAACGTTCGCCCTTGAACTCCCACCAGGGCCGGCGGTGCGGACGACGTTAGGTCGCGTCAAACGTCGTTAACAAGACGTTGACATGCGAGCAATAAGCGCAGAACTCCAGGTCACGGCGTTGCGGTGATCTCGACGGGGATGCCGTTGAGCACGGCGTTGCCGGACAGCGGGTCGAGCAGGCTGCCGTCGAGGAGCTGGTTGACGTTGACACCGGGGACGGTCGCGGCGTGGCTGAGCCGGGTGCCGGAGCGGTCGTGGCCCCAGCCGTGCGGGAGGCTGACGACGCCCCTGCGGACGCCGTCGGTGACCTCGGCGGGGGCGACCACCTCTCCCCCGGCGCCCTTGACGCGTACGTCGGCGCCGTCGCGCACGCCGAGCCGTTCGGCGTCCTCGGGGTGGATCTGCAGGGTGCAGCGGTTGGAGCCGCCGGTGAGGGCGGGCACGTTGTGCATCCAGCTGTTGTTGGAGCGCAGGTGCCGACGGCCGACGAGGACGAGTCCGGCGGGGCGGTCGCCGAGGGCCGCGCGGAGCCGGGGCAGGTCCTCGGCGATGGGCCGCGGCAGCAGCTCGACCTTGCCGCTCCTGGTCTTCAGCGGCTGCGGCAGGCGGGACGCGAGGGGGCCGAGGTCGATGCCGTGCGGGTGGGCCAGCAGCCGCTGGAGGGTGAGACCGTCGGGCCGGGCGCCGAAGCCGTCGCCGTAGGGGCCGAGGCGCAGCATCATGTCCAGCCGGCGCTCGGGGCCGGTGTCGCCGGTGAGCAGGGCGGCGAGCTCCCGGGGGTCGCGGCCGTGCGCGGGCGAGTGGGCCTCGGTGACCGCCTTCCCCAGGGTCTGGCCGATGACCAGGTCGTCGACGGCGGACGGTTCGGCGCCGTGCATGCCGCCGGCCGCCAGGATCAGCCGGGCCAGGATCTCGGTCTCCGCCATCCGGCCGGGTTCGAGCGGGACGGCGGGGCGGCTGTAGCGGACCTGGTTGCGGACGGCGAGGGTGTTGAAGGCGAAGTCGTGGTGCGGGCTCTGCGAGGGCGGCGGCGGGGGCAGCACGACGTCGGCGTGGCGCGCGGTCTCGTTGAGGTAGGGGTCGACGCTGACCATGAAGTCGAGGGAGTCCAGGGCCTTGTCGAGGCGGGCGCCGTCGGGCGCGGAGAGCACCGGGTTGGTCGCGACGGCGATCAGTGCCCGGATCGGCTCCCCTTCGGCGGTCTCGGTGTCGATCTCCTCCGCGAGCGCGGAGAGCGGCAACTCGCCCTTGGCTTCCGGGTGTCCGCTCACCCGGGAGCGCCAGCGCCCGAGCGCGAAGCCGCGGCCGGGCCCCGCCGGGCGCGGCGTGCGGTCGGTGGCGGCCTGCGGGAAGAGCGCGCCGCCGGGCCGGTCGAGGTTGCCGGTGAGGATGTTGAGGACGTCGACCAGCCAGCTGGCGAGGGTGCCGTGCGGGACGGTGCAGCTGCCGATGCGGCCGTACACGGCAGCGGTGGGGGCGGCGGCGAGTTCGCGGGCGAGGACCCGGATCGTGCCGGCGTCCACGTCACAGGCCGGGGCGACCGCGTCGGGGGTGAAGTCACCCAGGGCGGCGCGGAGTTCGTCGAGGCCCTCGGTGTGCGGGACGAGGTCCCCGAGGTCCACCAGGCCCTCCGTGAAGAGGACCTGGGCCAGCGCGGCGAGCAACAGGGCGTCCGCGCCCGGCCGGATGGCGATGTGCCGGTCGGCGAGCCGGGCGGTGCGGGTGCGGCGCGGGTCGATGACGGTGAGGGTGCCGCCGCGGGCCCTGAGCGCCTTCAGCTTGCCGGGGAAGTCGGGGGCGGTGCACAGACTGCCGTTGGACTCCAGGGGGTTGGCGCCGATGAGGAGCAGGTGGTCGGTGCGGTCCAGGTCGGGCACCGGTATCGCGTTGGCGTCGCCGAAGAGCAGGCCGCTGGAGACGTGCTTGGGCATCTGGTCGACCGTGGACGCGGTGAAGACGCTGCGGGTGCCGAGGGTGGCGAGCAGCACCTGGGGGTAGAGGGCGCCGGCCACGGTGTGCACGTTCGGGTTGCCGAGGACGACGCCGACGGAGTGGGCGCCGTACCGCTCGACGACGGGCCGGATCCCGGCGGCGACCGCGTCGAAGGCCTCCGCCCAGGTGGCCTCGCGCAGTTCGCCGTCCCTGCGGACGAGGGGGGTGCGCAGGCGGTCGGGGTCGGCGTCCACGGCGCCGAATGAGGCGCCCTTCGGGCAGATGAAGCCCTTGCTGAAGACGTCGTCGCGGTCGCCTCGGGCGCCGGTGACGCGGGTGCCCTCGATGGTGAGGGTGAGGCCGCAGGTCGCCTCGCAGAGGGGGCAGATGCGCAGGGCGGTGCGGGGCATGCGGGCCTCCGGGAGGGGCGCGGCGACGGGGGGCGGCCGTACTCCGGGTGAGCATACCGGCTGGTATGTGGAGAGGGGAGGGCTGTGGTGATTCGGGTGCGGGTCGGTGGGGGCTGGGCGCGCCCGCGCGGCGGAGCCGCATGTCGGCTGCGCCCCGCACCCCGCGAGGGGCGCGTCCCGCCCGGGTCAGTCGAGCACTCGGGCCAGGTACGCCCTGAGCAGTTCGCGGGTTTCCGCGATGATGGCCTCGTCGCCCTCCGGGGCCATGCGGAAGGACAGGTGGACCAGGGTGTCGGCCGTCTCCACCGCGACCAGGAACGTGCGGCGCAGCACGTCGTCCGGGGGACGGCCCAGGTAGGCGGCGAGCAGGTCGGTCAGGCGGTCCGCGACCCGGTGGTTCGGTTCCGCGTGGCGGTCGCCGACCGGGATCTGGTTGCCGAAGTCGACGAGCGAGAAGCCCGGGGCGGTGCGCTTCATCGCCAGGTACTCGTCGAGCACCGCGTCCATCGCGGTGCGCCAGTCGCCCCTCGGCGCGTCCTTCAGCCGCTCGGTGACCCGTTCGGTGTAGCGCTCCAGGTTGCGCTGCGCGAGGGCGTCGGCCATCTGCCGCTTGTTGCCGAAGAAGCGGTACACCGAGCCGATGGGCACCCCGGCGCGCACCGCGACGGCCCGGGTGCTCAGCTCGTCGTAGCCCACCTCGTCGAGGAGGTCGGCGCAGGCGTCGAGGATCCTGGTCAGCCGTTCGGCGCTGCGGCGCTGGACGGGTGCTTTACGGAGGGGGGTCGCTGGGGGCACGGGCTTCATGATGCCCTTCCGTAAGAATCAGGTGAAGCTCGCCCCCCGGTAGGGCGGCGAAACGCCGGGCGCTCATCCCGTGGGGGCGCCGCTCGCGGGGCGGGTCGCCGCCGACGGGGTGGTCGTCTCGGCGCCGGACGCCGTGACGTCCGCGGTGCTCTCCACCGGCTTGCCCTGCACCGCCCACACCGTGCCGTCGTCCGCGTAGAGCCGGGCGGTGACGTGGTGGGTGCCGTGCGGGACGAGTCCGGCCGGAAGGTGGTACGCCGAGGTGCGCAGCCGGGTCACCAGGCCGCCGTCCACGAAGAGGTAGGCGAGGCCGTGGCCGGCCACCGCCGTCGCCCCGGCGCCGGCCGCGGAGAGCCGGAAGCGGCGCAGGTCGAGCCGTACGTCCCAGCCGCCGGCCGGGTCCGGGGTGACCTCGGTGTCCACCTCGGGCGCCTGCTTCCGGCCGATCTCCCGGTAGTGGCGCCCGCTCTCGTCCGTGTCGTCGAGGACCTTGCCCACCGGTGAGGGCACCCCCGCCCCCGGCCGCTCGTGCGCCTTCCCGGTCCCGCACCCCGCCGCCGCGACCAGCAGCAATACGGGGACCGCGAGTCCGCCCGGCAGCCCACGCTTCCACCCCATGCCGGGGAGCGTAGAACAGCGGGCCACCGACCGGATCCCCCTGAAGTCGGGTTCCCGCCCTCCTCGGGGATGATCCCGGACCCTCTTGCACGGAGCTCCGCGCAATCCTACGGTGATGCAGAGGAATCGACGGCCGGCAGGTTCAGGGAGCGATCATGGGCGATGGGGTCACCTCCGGCGCGGGCGGGTCCGGGCGCGCGGAGGCCCGGAAGAGCGCCGAGCAACTGGCGTACCTCTCCGGGTTCGGCAACGAGCACTCCTCGGAGGCGGTGCCGGGCGCCCTGCCCGAGGGCCGCAACTCCCCGCAGCGCGCCCCGCTCGGCCTGTACGCGGAACAGCTCAGCGGTACGGCCTTCACCGAGCCGCGGGCCCACAACCGCCGCTCCTGGCTCTACCGGATCCACCCCTCGGCCGCCCACCCGGCGTTCACCCGGGCCGCCGACAACGGCGCGGTGCGCACCGGCCCGTTCACGGACCTCGCGGCCGACCCGAACCGGCTGCGCTGGAACCCCCTGCCCCCGCCCCCGGCGGGCACGGACTTCCTCGCCGGCCTGTGGACCCTGGGCGGCAACGGCGACGCGACCCAGCGCACCGGCATGGCCGTGCATCTCTATCACGCGGACGCCTCGATGGAGCGGGTCTTCTCCGACGCGGACGGCGAACTGCTGATCGTCCCGGAACACGGGGGACTGCTGCTGCACACGGAGTTCGGTCTGCTCCGGGTGGAACCGGCGCACGTGGCGCTGATCCCCCGGGGTGTCCGCTTCCGTGTGGAGCTGCTGGACGCCTCGGCCCGGGGGTACGTCTGCGAGAACTACGGCGCGCCTTTCCGGCTGCCCGACCTCGGCCCGATCGGCGCCAACGGCCTGGCCAACGCCCGGGACTTCCTGGCCCCGGTCGCCGCCTACGAGGACGTGTCGGGCCCGGTGGAGGTGGTCAACAAGTTCTGCGGGAACCTGTGGACCGCCACCTACGACCACTCCCCCCTGGACGTGGTCGCCTGGCACGGCACCCATGTGCCCTACGTCTACGACCTCCGCCGTTTCAACGTGCTCGGCAGCATCTCGTACGACCACCCCGACCCGTCCATCTTCACCGTGCTGACCTCCCCGTCCGACACCCCCGGCCTGGCGGGCGTCGACTTCGTGGTCTTCGCCCCGCGCTGGCTGGTGGGCGAGAACACCTTCCGGCCGCCGTACTTCCACCGGAACGTGATGAGCGAGTACATGGGCCTGATCGAGGGCGCCTACGACGCCAAGGCGGAGGGCTTCGTGCCGGGCGGTGGCTCGCTGCACAACATGATGTCGGCGCACGGCCCGGACCGGGAGACCTTCGACCGGGCGAGCACGGCCGAGCTGCGGCCCCAGAAGGTGGCGGACGGCCTGGCGTTCATGTTCGAGACCCGCTGGCCGCTGACCCTCACCCCGCAGGCGGCGACCGCCGAGCACCTCCAGCGGCGCTACGACGACGTCTGGCAGGGCCTGGAACGCCACTTCCGCCCCTTGCACGGAAGATCCGCCGACGGTACGGATGGCCCGTGACCTCCTTCGCCCCGGACTCGATCGTCCTGAACCGCAAGCTGCCGCTCTGGTACCAGGTCTCGCAGTCGCTGCGCGCCTCGATACTCGGCCGCTCGCCCCGGGACCCGCTGCGGCTGCCCACCGAGGAGAGGCTGGCGGAGCACTACGGCGTGAGCGTGCTGACCATGCGGCAGGCGCTCAAGGAGCTGGAGGACGAGGGCCTGATCAGCCGGCACCGCCGCCGGGGCACGTTCATCGAACCGGACGCCCGGCGGGGCGCCCCGGTCCGGCTCCTCGGCTCGGTGGACGCGATCGTGGCCCAGCAGTCGGGCATGACGGCGGAGCTGCTGGACCACGGCACGGTGCCGGTGGCCGGCGAACTCACCGAGTTCTTCCCGGATCTCGCGGAGGTGACGGCGTACCACCGGCTGCGCAGCGACGCACAGACGGGCGAGCCGACCAACCACGCCCGCAACCACGTCCGCCCCGAACTCGCCGAGCGCATCGCGCCGGAGGACCTGGTCCGCTGGCCGATGACCAAGGTGCTCAGGGACGTCGTCGGCGCGGAGATCAGCCGGATCACGGACACGGTCGAGGCGCGGCTGGCCGACCCGGAGACGGCGCGGCTGCTGCGCGTACCGCTCCTCAGCCCGATCCTGCACTACACGGGCGTCACCTACGACACCGCCGACCGGGTCCTGGACCTGGCGGTCATCCAGTACCGGGGCGACCGTTTCTCCTTCACGGTCACGCTCGACGCCACCTGAAGTCGTCGTACGATGCCGGGCGTGACGCGCGACGACGCTCCGCTGCTCGCGGACCTCATGCCGTGGTCCGTCGCACCACTACGGCTCGGCCGGGGGTGGCCGACGGCCCCGGACCCGGCGACCCTGAAGAGCCGCTGGGAGACCCTTCTCAAGGCCGAGGGCCCCGACCGGGAGAGCCTGTTCGAGCCGACGCGCGCCCGGACGGTCCACTCGGCGGTGCCCCAGCTCCCCGGGCAGCCGACCGGCACGGAGAGGCTGGCCCAGGCCTCGGACCCGTTCCCGGACCCGGTCCGCGTCCTGGCCGCGCCCTTCGACGAGCGGTGGCTGATCCCGGACCACCGGCTGCTCGACACGGCCCGCCCGGAGCTGTGGCGGGTGGCCGACGACCGCCAGGTCTTCGTGGTGGAGTCCGCGGAGTCGGCGGACGGCCTGCCCCTGCTGGCGACCTCCCTGCTGCCCACCCTGCGCGCGGGGCGCATCCGCCCGCTCTACCGCCGCCCCGGCGGCGCGGAACCCAACCTGGCCCCCGGCCTGCTGGACCATCTGACCGGCCGGCTGGGCCGCACCGCCACCGCCCCGGACCTCCTCGCCTGGACCCTGGCCACGGTCCGCGCCGACCACACCGTCCCCCTCACCGAGGACCCCGACCTCTGGTTGCGGGGCGTCGAGCTGGGCCACCGGGCCCTCTGGCTGCTCCGCCGGCACGGCGAGCGCCCCAAGCTCCCCGGGGGCCGCCGCCCCTACGTCCGGGCCCCGCTGCCGTCCCGTCCCCTCACGATCCGCTACGACCCCGAGGAGGAGGCCCTCCACATCGACGAGGGCCGCATCTCCCCGGTCCCGCGTGAGGCCTGGGACTTCCGGACGGGCGAAGCACGTGTCCTGGAGGCGTGGTTCACGGCACGGACGGCGGGGCCGGGCGCCCCCGGGACGCTGGAGGCGATCGTACCGGCGGCCTGGTCCCAGTCCTGGACGTCGGAACTCCTGGAACTGATCACGGTACTGGCCCTGCTGGCGGACGTGCGGTCCCGGCGGGACGAGTTCGGGACCGGCTCACGGATCACGGCGACGGAGCTGAGGGCGGCGGGCGTGCTCCCACCCCCGGACCCGTCCCGGAGACCGGCGTCGGTCCTGGAGCACCCCGAAGAGGGCCCGGCGGGTCAGCTGACGCTGCTCTGACCGGCCTTGGATTCCTCCACCGGTACGGGCGCTGCTGACAGATCCGCCGGTCGCGGGACATGATCCGGGTCATGGACCGTCTCCCGCTGCCCCTGGAGGGCATCACCGTCGTCGCCGTCGAGCAGGCCGTGGCCGCGCCGTTCGCCACCCGGCAGCTCGCCGACCTCGGTGCACGCGTCATCAAGGTGGAACGCGTCGACGGCGGCGACTTCGCGCGCGGCTACGACACCGCCGCGGGCGGGCTCGCCTCGCACTTCGTGTGGTGCAACCGGGGCAAGGAGTCCATCGCGGTGGACCTGAAGGACCCGCGCGGCGCGGGCGTCGTGCGCCGGCTCGTCGCGGACGCCGACGTCTTCGTGCAGAACCTGGCGCACGGTGCCGCGGCCCGGCTCGGGCTGGACGCGGCCACCCTGTGCGCCGCCCACCCCCGCCTGGTCGCCGTGGACATCTCGGGGTACGGCGCGTCCGGGCCGTACGCGGGCAGGCGCGCGTACGACATGCTCGTGCAGTGCGAGGCGGGACTGGTGTCGGTGACCGGGACGCCGGAGCAGCCGGTGAAGGCGGGGATCCCGGCGGCGGACATCGCGGCGGCCATGTACGCCTTCTCGGGCGTCCTCGCGGCACTGGTGCGGCGCGGTACGACCGGGCGGGGCGGGCCGGTGGAGGTGTCCATGCTGGAGGCGCTGGCCGAGTGGCTGGGGCATCCGCTGCACCACACGATCCACGGCGGGACACCACCGGAGCGCACCGGCCTGGCGCACGCGGTGATCGCGCCGTACGACGCCTACCCGACCGCGGACGGCGGGCGGGTGCTGGTGTCGGTGCAGAACGACCGGGAGTGGCGGCGGCTGGCCGAGCGGGTTCTGGGGCGGCCGGAGCTGGGGGCGGATCCGGGGTTCGCGACGAACGCGGCACGGGTGGCGAACCGGGCGCGCACCGACGAACTGGTGGGCCGGGCCCTCGGGACGCTCGGCGCCGAGGAGGCGCTGGCGCGGCTGGAGGCGGCGGGCATCGCGTGCGCGCGGCTGCGGGACCTGACCGAGCTGGCGGAGCATCCGCAACTGGCGGCCCGGGAGCGGTGGCGGGAAGTGGGGTCACCGGTCGGGCCGCTGCGCGCGCTGCTGCCGCCCATCACACTGCCCGGCGGGGACGGGGCACGGATGGGTGACGTGCCCGCGCTCGGCCAGCACACCGAGGCGCTGCTGCGTGCCGTGGGGATGACGGACGCCGAGTCAGCAGCGCTGCGCCGGGACGGTGTGGTCGCCTGAGCGCGGGCCTTGCGGTCAGTGCCTGTTGCCGCCGAACAGCGAACGGCGCAGCCTGCGCAGCGGTGCGAAGAGCGAGACACGGCTGACCCGTGCGCCCCGGTCGCTGCGCTGTGCGGGTGTGCGCGCGGTCAGCTCACGCATCAGAGACGTCGCCTCGACCGCCTGCTGCTGCGGTATGGCGGGACCCGCCAGCACCGACAGATGGCGGTCGAGACGCGAACTGGTCGCGCTGCTCCCGCAGGTGATCGCAGGGACCCTCGCCCTGCTGCGTGTTATCTGCTCCATGTCACTCCCCACCCGTACGAGTCCACCCGGCCCGGGCAGGGTAACCCTATCGCCCCGACGGGGCACCCGTGTATCGCGGTCACAGGATTCACCTTCCCCGCAAGGGCGTTGACGACCCCTCTTCGATCACTCTCCGAATCCGACCGATTTCAGGGCGAGTTGGACAACTGGCTGGCTGGTGGGTTGTGCTGACCCACCGGCAGGCTCGACGGTCACGGCGAGTGACGTCGCGGATTTGACCAGACCCGTGGCGACCAGGGGCGTGTCGGCCTGGAAAAGGCCCAGGGAGCGCGGTTGTGCGCGGGGGCGCATCAGCCAGAGTTGATGCACGCGCCCGTCCGGCAGCGCGCCGTATCCGCTGAGCGTGACGATCACCTGCCCCTGCGAAGCGGACGCAACCGCTCCGATACTTCGGCCCTGAGCGTCCTCGGCGCCGACCGCGCGGGCGTCGGGCGCGCTCAGAACGTGGGCGATCTCACGCGACTGGGCACGCTCGGCGTCGAGCCGGTCCTGCGTCCGCCCGGCCTGCACCGCGAAGAGCGAGGCGACGACCAGCGCGGCGGCGGCCGTGGCGGTGGCGAACGGCACGAACACGGGCCGCGGCCGCCGGCGCTTCGGCGGCGGCTGCACGCCCCAGACGTGCGGCGGCAGACTGGGGACGCGCTCCCGGCCCGGGGCCGGCTCCTGCGGGGTCGCCCGGACGGCGGCCAGCACCCGGCCGCGCATCGCGAGGGGCGGCGGGGCGGCCGTGGACCAGGCGAGCCGTACCGCGTCCTCGGTCAGCGCCTGCACCTCCTCGGCGCACCGCTCGCAGCCCTTGAGGTGCTTCTCGAAGCGGCGCCGCTCGCCGGGCTCCAGGGCGTCCAGGGCGTAGGGCGCCGCCAGGGAGTGCAGATCCTCGCGGTGCAGCAGGCGGCCGACCAGGCTCACGCCACACCTCCCAGGCATTCGCGCAGCCGGCTGAGTCCGTCGCGCATCCGTGTCTTGACCGTGCCCAGCGGCAGCTTGAGCCGTTCCGCGACCTCACGGTACGTGTAGCCGTCGTAGTAGGCGAGGGTGACGGACTGGCGCTGCAGGGCGGTGAGCCGGTCCAGGCAGCGGCGCACCCATTCGCGTTCCAGGCCGGCCTCCACCGTTTCGGCGACCTGGTCGAACGCGGTCTCGCCGGCGCGCAGGGCCTCGCGCTGTTCGCGTTCGCCGGCCGCGCGGGCGCTGCGCACCCGGTCGACGGCGCGGCGGTGGGCGAGGGTGAGGATCCAGGAGAGGGCGCTGCCCCGGCCGGGGTCGAACTTGGGTGCGGAGCGCCAGAGTTCGAGGAGCACCTCCTGGGCCACCTCCTCCGACTGGGCGGGATCGCGGACCACGCGCCGTACGAGTCCGAACACCGGACCGGAGACCAGACCGTAGAGGTCCTCGAACGCCTTCTGGTCGCCACCGGCGACGAGCACCAGCAGTTCGTCCGCCTCCACCCCGTCCCGTCTCCTGTGGCCGCATCCGGCCCGCCCTCCCGTATCACGCATTCGCACCTGGACGCACCTCCGGCAGAGGTACGTAAGCGGGAGGCAAAAACGCGGGTCGAGCAGCAAAAAAGATTTTTTTCTTTCGACCAATCCAAATGGCCCTCCAGCTCCGTATACCCGTCCGTCAAGCAAGTTGGGACCGAGGGACGGACGGCATGACACCTCAAATCTCCAGGAGCGGTGCGGGGCGCAAGGGCCTCGTCACCCTCATCTGTGGGGCACTGGCCACCGGCGGAATCACAGCCGCCAGCGTCGCCGCGCTGGAACCGGGGGTGGCCGCTGCCTCCTCCCACCGGGAAGCCCCCCTCATCTCGGGGACCCCGCAGTACGACAACACGGACCTGTACGCGTTCGTCAGTCCGGACAAGCCCGACACGACGACGATCGTGTCGAACTACATCCCGTTCGAGGAGCCGTCGGGCGGCCCGAACTTCTACCAGTTCGCGGACGACGCCCAGTACGACATCCACATCGACAACAACGGTGACGCCAAGGACGACCTGGTCTTCCGGTACACCTTCAAGACGCAGATCAAGAACAAGAAGACGTTCCTCTACAACACGGGTGTGGTCGACAACCTGACCGACCCGGACCTGAACGTCACGCAGTCGTACAACCTCGACCTCCTCAAGTTCAAGAACGGCAAGCACCAGTACACGACGCGGATCGCCAGCGACATCCCGGCCGCCCCGTCGGACGTCGGCAAGGCCTCGATGCCGGACTACGCGAAGCTGCGCGCGCAGGCCATCTACAAGACCTCGAACGGCGGCGCGACCTTCGCCGGCCAGGCCGACGACCCGTTCTTCGCCGACCTGCGCGTCTTCGACCTGCTGTACGGCGGCAACCTCTCCGAGGTCGGCAACGACACCCTCAAGGGCTACAACGTCAACACGCTCGCCCTCCAGGTGCCGACCGACCTGATCCGGCAGTCGGCGTCACGTCCGACCGTCGGCATCTACGCGACGACCCAGCGCCGGAACGCGCAGGGCTACTACACGCAGGTCTCGCGCCTCGGCAACCCGCTGGTCAACGAGGTCGTCAACCCGCAGAAGGACAAGGACAAGTTCAACGCGTCCCAGCCCAAGGACGACGCGCAGTTCCTGAAGAACGTCACCAACCCGGAACTGCCCAAGCTCATCGAGGCGATCTACCACATCAAGGCGCCGAAGGAACCCCGCAACGACCTCGTCAGCGTGTTCCTCACGGGTGTCAAGGGCCTCAACACCCTCCAGCCGTACGCCACTCCCTCGGAGATGCTCCGCCTGAACACGTCCATCAAGCCCACCGCCAAGCCCAAGCGGCTCGGTGTGCTGGACGGTGACAACGCGGGCTTCCCGAACGGGCGCCGGCTCACCGACGACGTCATCGACGAGGCGCTCCAGGTGATGGAGGGCGAACTGGTCGGTTCCAAGAACGACCTGGGCGACGCGGTCGACAAGAACGACAAGAACTTCGAGAAGTACTTCCCGTACGTGGCCGAGCCGACCTCCGGCTCGCACGGTCCGCTCGCCAAGGGCACCGGCGGCGGCAGCACCACGAAGAGCGCACTCGGTGACGCACTGCCCGGCTCCGGCGGCAGCAACACGACGCTGATCGCGGGATCGGCGGCCGCGGGCGCGGCGGGCGTACTGCTGATCGGCACCGGGTTCGGCTGGTGGCGCCGCCGGATGCAGCGCCCGTACTAGGGGACGCTTCCCCACCTCACAGACTGGCGCGGCCCGCTCCCCCACCCCCCACGGCAGCGGGCCGCGCCGCCCCATGCGACAGCTACTAGGAGAGGGCATGGCCCCGGGTACGAACGACAAGCAGCCCGCCGACGCGCAGGACACGCCGGACGGCGACACCGACGAGCGTGTCACCGCCCTGCGCCGGTTCGCCGCCGCGGGGCGGAACTGGCGGCGGGCCCGGCTCGCGGGTTCCGCCCTGCTGATGGCCGTGGCGCTGACCGGCGGCGCCATCGCCTTCGGGGCGTCCCGGGACAGCGGTGCGACGCCGGTCGCCGCGTCGAGTGCCGTGTCGCCGGCGCTGCTCGCGAGCGGCAGCCTCGACGCGAGCATCGCCTCTCTCCAGGCCCATCTGCGCAGCCAGCCCAAGGACTCCGACAGCTGGGCCACCCTCGGCCTCGCCTACGTCGAGCAGGCCCGTACCAAGGGCGACCCCTCCCGCTATCCGCAGGCCGACAAAGCCCTCAAGCGCGCCCTGCGGATCACCCCGGGCAACGACCAGGCGCTGGCCGGACAGGCCGCGCTCGCCGCCGCCCGGCACCAGTTCGCCGACGCGCTCACCTACGCGGACCGGGCGCTGAAGCAGAACCCGTACAACGCGGGCGCCCTGTCCTCCCGGATCGACGCCCTGGTCGAACTCGGCCGGTACGCGGACGCGGCCGCGGCGGCCGACCTCGCCGACCAGCGCAAGCCGGGCGTACCGGTGTTCACCCGGTACGCGTACGTGCGGGAGCTGCGGGGTGACGTGAAGACCGCGCGCCGGGTCCTGCAACAGGCGCTGTCCACGGCCACCTCGAAGGGCGACATCGCGTACGTGGCCGCGCAGCTCGGCCTGCTCGCCTGGAACCAGGGCGACTACCGGAGCGCGCTCGACTACTACGCCCGCGCCCTGACCGCCGACGAGAACTACCTGCCCGCGCTGGAGGGCCGGGCCCGGGCCCAGGCGGCGAGCGGCGACCGTGCCGACGCCATCAAGGGCATGGAGCTGGTCGTCTCCCGCTATCCGCTGCCCCAGCCGCTGGTGGAACTCGGCGAGTTGTACGAGGACCGGGGCGCCGCGGGCGACAAGGAGAAGGCCGCGAACCAGTACGCCCTCGTCGAGGCCTGGATCGCGCTGGCCCGCGCCAACGGCGTCAACGCCGACCTGGACACCGCGCTCGCCGCCGCCGACCACGGCGACAAGGCCGAGGCGCTGAAGGCCGCGCGCGCCGAGTGGGCCCGCCGCCACACCGTCCACACCGCGGACGCGCTGGCCTGGGCCCTGCACGTCAACGGCCACGACGAGGAAGCGCTGACGTACGCCCGCCAGGCCACCGCCACCGGCTACCGCAACGCCTCCTTCAGCTACCACCTGGGCATGATCGAGCTGGCCGACGGCGAGCGGGCGGCCGGCCGCGCGGCCCTCACCAAGGCCCTCGCACTCAACCCGGGTTTCTCCCCGCTCGGCGCCCGTGCCGCCCGTAAGGCGCTGGAGGCCTCGAAGTGAACCTCCGCCGCCGCGCCGCGGCCCTCCTCGTCGTCGTCTGCGGCCTCACCCTCCTCCCGGCCACGACCGCGAGCGCGCACCCGCTCGGCAACTTCACCGTCAACAAGTACGACGGGCTGGTCGCCGCCCCCGGACAGCTCCGGGTCGACCACTTCGAGGACCTCGCCGAGATCCCGGCGACCCAGGCCAAACCGGACCTGAAGCGGCTGGGCACGGCCACGTGGGCTCAGCAGCGCTGCACGACGGCGGCGGACGGCAGCAGGCTCACCGTCGACGGCACGGCCACGCCCCTGACCGTCACCACCAGTCACGCCCAACTCCGGCCCGGCCAGGCGGGACTGAACACCCTGCGGGTGTCCTGCCGGTTCACCGCGCCGCTCCCGAAGGGCGCCACCGTCACCCTCGGCTTCCACAGCGCGGGCACCGACTCAGGCCCCGGCTGGCGGGAGATCACGGCACGCGGCGACCGGATGACGCTGACGAGGACGGACGTACCGAAGACCTCGCTCTCGCACGAACTCACCCGCTACCCCAAGGACCTGCTCTCCTCCCCCGCCGACCTCACGACCGCCGCGGTCCGGGTCCGGCCGGGCGGCCCGGCGCTCGCCGCGGAACGGCAGGACGCCCCGGGTGCGGAGATCCTCCCCCGGGGCATCGACCGCTGGACCCAGGCCCTGACCGACCTGGTCGCACGCAACCACCTCACCTTCGGCTTCGCCACGCTCGCGCTGTTCATCGCGATCGCTCTCGGCGCCCTGCACGCCCTCGCGCCGGGGCACGGCAAGACCCTGATGGCGGCGACGGCGGCGGCCCGCGGCGGCCGCGCCCGGCTCCGTGACGTGCTCCCGCTGGCCGCGTCGGTCACGGTCACCCACACCCTCGGCGTGGTCGCCCTGGGCGTGCTGGTCACCGCGGGTTCGGCGGCCACCCCGTCGGTGATCGCCTGGCTGGGCATCGCGAGCGGCCTCATGGTCCTGGCGGCAGGCCTGAACCTGACCCGAAGGGCCTGGCGCACCAGGGTCCACGAGCACGCCGGGCACCACGAGCACGCACCCGCACGCGAGTTGGCACTGGCCGCAACGGCGCACACCCATGCCGACGGACACCCCCAGGACCACGGGCACGATCACGAAGACAGCCACGGGCACGCGCACGATCACGAACACAGCCACGGGCACGCGCACAGCCACGACCACGGACACGGTCACGACCACGGACACAGCCACGGGCACGATCACGGCCACGATCACGGCCACGGCCACGGCCACGGCCACGGCCACACGCACACCCACGGCGGCCACACCCACACCCACGAGACGGCCCCCACGGTGCGCGGCACCCTCCTCCTCGGCTTCGCCGGCGGGCTGGTCCCCAGCCCGTCCGCCGTCGTCGTCCTCGTCGGTGCCGCCGCCCTCGGACAGGCCTGGTTCGGTCTGCTCCTCGTCGTCGCCTACGGCGTCGGCCTCGCGCTGACCCTGACCGCCGCCGGGTTCGCCGTCGTCAAGCTGGGTACGGGAATGACTCGGGTGCTGGACAAACGCCCTCGCTTGACCACCCACCCCATGGCCACCCTGATCCGCAGGACGACCCCGCTCGCCTCGGCGCTCGTGGTCGTGGCCCTGGGTGCCGGACTGGTCCTCAAGGGCGCCGCCTCCGCCCTGCTCTGAGTTACGTTTGTGATGAGTTCGCGCGAGCTGCCGTGGGGGGCACCCGTGACCGATGAGCCCGGCCGAGAGCGAGTGATCGCCGGCCGCTACCGACTGCTGTCGCCGCTGGGCGAGGGCGGTATGGGCACCGTGTGGCGGGCCCGTGACGAGGTGCTGGGCCGGGAGGTCGCCGTCAAGGAGGTGCGGGCGCCGGCCGGGCTGCCCGGCCCCGACGTGGAGCGCATGTACGCCCGGCTGGAGCGCGAGGCCTGGGCCGCCGCCCGGATCGCCAACCGCAACGTGGTCACGGTGTACGACGTCGCGATGGAGGGCGGACGGCCCTGGGTCGTCATGGAGTTGGTCCGGGGGGTGTCCCTGGCCGACGCGCTGGAGGCGGAGGGCCCGATGTCCCCGCAGCGGGCCGCGGGCATCGGCGCCGAGGTGCTGTCCGCGCTGCGGGCCGCGCACGCCGCCGGGGTGCTGCACCGTGACGTGAAGCCGGCCAACGTGCTGCTGTCGAACGACGGCCGGGTGGTGCTCACCGACTTCGGCATCGCCACCGTCGAGGGCAGCTCGGCGCTGACCATGACCGGTGAGGTCATCGGCTCGCCCGAGTACCTGGCCCCGGAGCGGGCGCTCGGACGCGCGTTCGGCCCCGAGTCCGACCTGTGGTCGCTCGGGGTGCTGCTGTACGCGGCCGTCGAGGGCGCCTCGCCGTTCCGGCAGGACACCCCGCTGAGCACCCTGCGTGCCGTGGTGGACGAGGAGTTGCCGCCGCCGTACCGGGCGGGGCCGCTCGGCCCGGTCGTCGAGGGGCTGCTCCGCAAGGACCCGGCCGCCCGGCTCCCCGCCGAACAGGCCGAGCGGGACCTGCGGCTGATCGCGGCCGGCGGCACCCCGCACACCGCGGTGACCGTTCCGGTCCCGGCGCCGTACGAAGCCCCGACGCGGGTCGCCCAGCAGCCCTACCGGGGCGCCCCCACACCTCCGTTGCCCATCCCGACGGGCACCCGGCCGCCGGAGGACGACCGCGGCGGCAACCGCAGCGCCGGTACCCTCCTGGTCGTCGGCCTGGTCCTGGTCGCCCTCGCGCTGGGCGGGCTGGTGTACGCCCTGCTCAACCACGGCAACGGGGGCGGGGACGGCGGCGACGCCGGGGCGGGTCAGTCGGCCGGCAGCCTCAGTTCGCCCGCACCGAGCCGGAGCAGCACCACGAAGTCCGCGTCGCCGTCGGCGTCGGCGTCCGCGAGCAGCAGCGCGGCCGCGCAGAGCGTGCAGGTGAACGTGGCCGGGTCCGGTACCGACTACTCGGGGAGCTGCCCGCCGTCGACCGCGCAGGCGCCCTCGTTCACGGCGACGTTCACGGTCGGCAGGGTGCCCGCGCAGGTCCAGTACCGGTGGGTGCTGAAGAAGGGGTCGCTCGACGACCAGGGGTGGAGGACCCTGTCCTTCCCGGACGGCGGCGGGAAGACCCGGCAGACCAGGGTGACCGTCACGACGTGGTCCGGCAGCGGGACCCTGAACGACGCGATCGCGGTCGAGGTGCGCAGCCCGGTGCGGACCACGTCCGACGCGGTGCCGTTCTCGGTCACGTGCACCTCGACGACGGAGACCCCGAGCGCCGGGGCCTCCGGTACGCCGTCACCGTCGAGCTCGTGAACGGGGGCTGAGGTACCCCGGACTCACGCGTTGCTGGTGAGGACCGGCAGATAGCCGCCGGAGTGGCCGGCCGCGGTGGGGTGGTACGACTCGGTGACGTCCAGCAGGTTGAGGCTGTGCAGCCACGAGCTGCCGGAGCAGATCTCGTGGGCGGAGAACGCGCTGCGCACGTCGCCGAAGGTGAAACCGTGGTCGGCGGCGCGCTTGGCGATGGCGGTGTCGATGTAGTCGGCGGCGTTGTTGATGGCGGAGCGCTTGGTCGCGGAGAGGCCGAGGCAGGTGGTGCCCAGCTGGTAGAAGCGCGGGTAGCCGAGGACGACGACCCTGGCGTTGGGCGCCTTGGCGCGGATCGCGTCGTACACGGCGTCGAGCTTGCCGGGGAGGGTGGAGTCGACGTACGCCTCGGCGGTGCTGATCCGGGACAGGCAGGTGCTGTCCGAGTTGAGCACACAGGTCGTCATGACGTCTGCGAAGCCCGCGTCGTTGCCGCCGATGGTGAGGGTGACCAGGGCGGTCGAGGAGCCGAGCGTGCCGAGCTGGCCGGAGAGCACGTCGTCGGTGGTGGCGCCGGAACAGGCGAGGAACGAGAACGAGGACGGGCTGTGGGCGGCGTTCCACAGGTAGGGGTAGGCGTTGGTGCTGCGGTCGCAGCTGCCGCTCGAACCGATGTAGCTGCCGGCGCCGACGCCGGAGGAGTACGAGTCACCGAGCGCCACGTAGCCCCCGGTCGCGGCCTGCGCCTGCGTCGCGGCCGCCCCGGTGAGGGTGAGGCCGGTGGCGAGGAGGAGTGAAGTCACGTATGCCGTAATTCGGGAACGTCTCATGGAACCTCCCTTTAGCAGGATCTCTGCCACAACTTTCGTACCAACGGCGCGTGTTGACGGGAAGTGTCCATGCCAAATCTTTTTCTGTCGCAACCAGCCGCTTCCGTGGCGATCCCGGATCACCTGTGACATCAAGGAACGGTCATGTCCAAAGACCCGCTTGACGCCCCCCGTTCGGCTGCGCGACATTGAAGTCCGGCATCCGGCGCCTTGGGGGGCAAAGTCGGCCATGCAGACCATACGGCTCAAGTCATCGCCGACGGCGGACGAACGGGCACGGCCAGGACCGGGGAGGGACCTGGGACCCGTGCTCGCGGGAGCCGCGACGGCCGTCGCGGCGAGCGGCGCGCTGCTCGCGCTGACCGACTCCGGCTCACCGCTGCGGGCACCGCTCGTCCTGCTGTTCCTGATCGCCGCGCCGGCCGCGGCGATCACCCTGGGGCTGCGCGGTCTCGATCCGTTCGCCCGGGCCCTCACCGCGCTCGCGGGTGCCGTCGCCCTGGACATGCTGGTCGCCCAGGGCATGCTCGCCACCCATCGCTGGTCGTGGCGCGGCGGGATCGTCGCCGTCGCCGTGATCAGCCTTCTCCTGCTCCTGCTGGTACGACTGCGACCGGTGGAGCGAATTCTCAAACGGGTCAGGAAATTCCGTTCGAGTAAATGAACATGGTCGGCCAAGGTTGCGTAACGGCCAAACCAACAAAAACGTGAGGCCCACTTCCAGGCCTTGCCATACCGGTCCAATCATCAATACCGTCGTACATCTCACCCGGGGGGGTGCCGTGCTCGGTGAACGCAGACGCAACAACTGTGACACCTGCCGTTTCCGAGTCGTGCCGCGCGACCGGCTGCCGCTTTCCGGCAGACCGGCCGGCTTTGCCAGCTCATCCACGGATACGGAGATCCTTTTTCCGCGCCGCGGTTGAGAACCCCCCTTTCGAACCGGGCACAGAAGCGGGCCACCCAGGGGCGGGCGGTCCACCGGACGAGAGGGACAGGACTCGTGAGTTCCGTTCTGCACCAGCCGACGTCGGGCCAAGATCCGTCACTGGCTGCCGAATACCGACCGATCTCCACTCACCTGGCGATCACACCGCCGGTGAGCGTGGTGATCCCCGCCATGAACGAGGCGGAGAATCTCCCCTACGTCTTCAAGACACTTCCCGGCTGGATACACGAAGTGGTCCTCGTGGACGGCAATTCCACCGACGGCACCGTGGAAGTGGCACGGGAGTTGTGGCCGGAGGTGAAAGTCGTCGAACAGCGCGGAAAGGGCAAGGGGGACGCCCTGATCACCGGGTTCGAGGCGTGCACCGGCGACATCATCGTCATGGTGGACGCGGACGGCTCGGCCGACGGCCACGAGATCGTGTCGTACGTGTCCGCCCTGGTCTCCGGCGCCGACTTCGCCAAGGGCTCGCGCTTCGCCAACGGCGGTGGCACCGACGACATGACCTTCATCCGCAAGCTCGGCAACTGGGCGCTGTGCACGGTCGTCAACCGCAAGTTCGGCGCCCGCTACACCGACCTGTGCTACGGGTACAACGCGTTCTGGCGGCACTGCCTCGACAAGATCGATCTCGACTGCACCGGCTTCGAGATCGAGACCCTGATCAACATCCGGGTCGTCAAGGCGGGCCTGAAGGTGCAGGAGATCCCGAGCTACGAGTACCTCCGCATCCACGGCACCAGCAACCTGCGCGCCGTACGCGACGGCCTGCGGGTGCTCAAGGTGATCCTCAAGGAGCGCTCCAACCGGCGTGACCTGCGCAGGCAGGTGCGGCACTCGCCGATGCTCAGCACGGGCCGGGGAGAGTCGTCTTGAGCGATCCCGACATCTCCGTCGTGATCTGCGTGTACACCGAGGACCGCTGGGAGGACATCCTCGCGGCGGTCGCCTCGGTGCGCGCCCAGTCGTACCAGGCGCTGGAGACCCTGCTGGTCGTCGACCACAACCCGGCGCTCCTGGAACGGCTCACGAAGGAGTACAAGGAGGCCGCGGAGGTGCGGGTGCTCGCCAACGCGGGCCCCCGGGGACTGTCCGCGGGCCGCAACACCGGCATCGCCGCCTCGTACGGCGAGGTGCTCGCCTTCCTCGACGACGACGCCGTGGCCGAGCGGGACTGGCTGCGCCGCTTCGCCGAGGGGTACACCGACCCGCAGGTGATGGCGGTCGGCGGCCGGACCGTGCCGGTCTGGGCCTCGGGCCGCCGCCCCCACTGGTTCCCGGAGGAGTTCGACTGGGTGGTCGGCTGCACCTACCGGGGGCTGCCCGCCGGACGGGTCCGGGTCCGCAACGTCCTCGGGGGAAACGCTTCTTTCCGGCGTACGGCCTTCGACGCGGCGGGCGGCTTCGCCACCGGCATCGGGCGGGACGGCGACAAGCGCCCGCTGGGCTGCGAGGAGACCGAGCTGTGCATCCGGCTCACCCGGGCCCGCCCGGACGCCGTGCTGCTCATCGACGACCGCGCGGTGATCCACCACCGGGTACCGGAGGTGCGCGAGCACTTCGGCTACTTCCGCACCCGCGCCTACGCCGAGGGCCTCTCCAAGGCCCTGGTCGCCCGGAGCGTGGGCGCCGGCAAGGGCCTGGAGTCCGAACGCCGGTACGCCACGCGCGTACTGCCCGCCGGGGTCGCTCGTGGCCTGCGGGACGCGCTGCTGGCTCGGCCGGGCGGCGCGGGCCGCGCGGGCGCGATCGTCGCCGGGGTGCTGACGGCCGCCGGCGGCTACGTGGTGGGCAGCGTACGGGCCCGACGGGACGGCGCGACCTTCACCGTCGCCGGGATCCGGCGCGAGGAGGACCGACGATGAGCGCGACACCCGCAAGAGCGGCCGCCGCCGAGGCGCCGGTGCCGATCCTCATGTACCACTCGGTCGCGACCGCGCCCAACGACGCCACCCGCGCCCTGTCGGTGGCGCCGGAGGCGTTCGCCGAACAGCTGGCGCTCATCGGCGATCTGGACCTGACCCCCGTCAGCACCGCCGAACTGGCCACGGGCTGGCGCTCCGGCGGCCCGCTGCCGGAGCGGCCCGTCCTGATCACCTTCGACGACGGCTACGAGGGCGTGCACCGGCACGCCCTGCCCGTCCTCGCCGCGCACGGCTACCCGGCCACCCTGTTCGTCTCGACGGGCTGGATCCGGGGCGCCCACGACACCGGAGGCGGCCTGGACACCATGCTCGACTGGCACCAGGTACGCGAACTGGCGGACGCCGGCTGCGAGATCGGCGGGCACAGCCACACCCATCCGGAGCTCGACCAGCTCGATGACGACCGGCTCCGCGAGGAGCTGATCCGCTGCAAGGAGATCGTCACCGACGAGACGGGCACCGAACCGACCTCGTTCGCCTACCCGTACGGCTACTCCAGTCGCCGGGTGCGCACGGCCGTGCGGGCGGCCGGGTTCACCCAGGCGCTCGCCGTCGAGAACGGCCTCGCCCGCCGCCGCCAGGGCCCGTACGCCCTGCACCGCGTCACCGTCCGCCGCAGCACGGACACCGAGGAGTTCACCCGGCTGCTGGAAGGCCGGGCGATCACCCGCACCTTCGCCAGGGACCGTGCCCTCACCAAGGGGTACGCCGTTCTCCGCAGAGCCCGACAGGTCCGCCGGAAGGCCAGCCGTTCCCGTGTCTGACACGACCACCACAACCGAGGCCGCGACCGCCGAGACGCCGGCGCCCGAGCAGTCGGGGCGCCGTCTTCGCCTGCCCGGACGGGGCGTTCCCACCGGCGGCAGCCCCCTGTTCCGCAACGCCTACGCGCTGATGCTGAACACCGGCATCTCCGCCGTGCTCGGTCTCGGCTTCTGGCTCGCCGCGGCCCGTTACTACTCGGAGTCGGCGGTCGGCCAGGGCTCCGCCGCGATCGCCGCCATGAAGCTCCTCGCGGGCCTGACCGCGGTCACCCTGACCGGTGCGCTGGCCCGCTTCATCCCGGTCGCCGGACGCCGGACCGGCGCGTTCATCTTCCGTACTTACGCGGGCAGTTCGCTGGTCGTGGCGCTGGCGGCCGGCGTCTTCCTGACGACCCTCGGGGTGTGGGGCCCCTCGTACCGCTTCCTGCACGGGCCGCTGCCCGGGGCCGGGTTCGTGCTGGCCGTCGTCGCCTGGAACCTGCTCACCCTCCAGGACGGGGTGCTGACCGGGCTGCGCAACGCGCCCTGGGTACCGGTCGGCAACACCGTGTTCTCGGCGGTCAAACTGGCGCTGCTGGTGGCCTTCGCGGCGGCGATCCCGACGGCCGGTGTCTTCGTCTCCTGGGTCGCCGCGATCGCCACCTCGTTCGTGCCGCTGGGCTGGCTGGTGTTCCGGCGGCTGGTGCCCCGGCACGTCAAGGCCACCGAGGACCACGCGAAACCGCCCACCCTGAGGGAGACCGGCAGGTTCCTGGCCGGCGACTACACCGGCTCGCTGTTCTCCCTCGCCGTGGTCTACCTGGTCCCGGTGATCATCGCCTCGCAGGTCAGCTCCGAGGACAACGCGTACTTCTACATCACCACCACCATCGGCGGCACCGTCAACCTGCTCGCCATCAACATGGGCGCCTCGCTCACCGTCGAGGGCTCGCACGACCCGGCGCGGCTGGCCGCCAACGCCCGGGCCGCCCTCCGGCGGATGGCCCGGATCATGATCCCCCTGTGCGCACTGCTGTTCTTCGGGGCGCCCTGGATCCTCGGTGTGTTCGGTCCCGGGTACGCGGACGCGGCGACGCCGCTGCTGCGCTGGTTCGCGGTCGGCGCGCTGCTGCGGGTCGTGATGGAGACCTACTTCGCGGTGCTGCGCGCCCAGAGCCGGACCGCCGGACTGGCCTGGTTGCAAGGCCTGTTGTGCGTTCTGGTGCTCGGCCTGACCCTGCTGCTCCTGCCCCGGATGGGGCTGACCGGCGCGGGTGTGGCCGAGATCTCCAGCCTGGCGGTGATCGTGACCATCGCGGCGCCCCGGCTGTGGCGGACGCTGCGGGCGGCCCCGGCCGGGATCCCCGAGGACACCGCACCGGACGGCGACCTCGCCGACCTGGGCACCCGCGAAGCGCCGGCCGCGCCGCGCAGTCGACGTCCGGCCTGGGCGCTGGACGGCGACACCCTCGCCCTCGGCGTCCACGTCGACTTCGACCATGTGGAACGCCGGCCCGACGTGCGGCCGGGACCGGGAACCCCGCCCGCGGGCACGCCCGTCGTGCGACCGGACGACCGTCCGACGTGGGCGCTGCGCCCTCCCCGGTACCCGGGTCCGCCGGTGGAGGGACACGAGCCGGGGTCGGAGGCCTCGCTCGGGCCGGCCGAGGTCTCGCTGCTGAAGGAGGCCGAGGTCGTCGACGCGCCGTTCGGGGACGGCGGCGTACCGGACACCGCGGCGGGGGAAGCGGAGGTGCCGGCCACGGCCCCGGACGATCCCGCCCGGTCACTGCGGGAGCGGCTGACGCCCACCCGGCCGGGCGTCGTGCTCGGCTGTCTGCTGGTCGCCGCCCTGCTCCTGTACTGGGTGCCGGCGGCCCGGCTCGACGACGCCGACCTGGACCGGACGGGCGGGCTCGGGCTGGTCTCGGTGCTGCCGCTGCCGACGCTCGTCGGGGCGGCGCTGCTGGTCGCGGTGTTCGCCGCGCTGCTGTGGCGACGCCGGGAGCACAAGGGGCTGCTGCTCGTCACGTTGCTGGCGACGGTCGTGTCGCTGCACGCGCTGCCCGCCGTGATCGAGACGGAGCCGCGTTTCCCGACCGCCTGGCAGCACCTCGGGTTCATCGACTACATCGACCGCACCGGCTCGGCCGTGCCCGACCTGGACGCCCGCTGGAGCTGGCCGGGCTTCTTCGCGGCGGCCGCCTTCATCGGCAGGGCCTGCGGGATCACGGACTTCACCGAGGTCATCCGCTGGTGGCCGACCTTCATCCAGCTCGCCTATCTGGCACCGATGTTCCTGCTCGTACGGTCGATGCGGGCGAGCTGGCGGGCGAAGTGGACCGGCATCTGGTTCTTCGTGCTGTGCGGCTGGGTCGGCCAGGACTACTTCTCCCCGCAGGGCTTCACGTACCTGCTCTACCTGATGTTCGTGGCGATCCTGCTCGTCTGGTTCCGGGCCCCGCACGTCCTGTGGACGAGGTTCCGGCCCGGCGAGGCGGAGGTCGAGCCGGCCGACCGCCGGCAGCAGGCCGTGCTGCTCATGGTGCTGATCGGCCTGTACGCGGCGACGGTCCCGGCGCACCAGCTCACCCCGTTCGTGATGCTGGGCGTGCTGGCGGTGCTGGTGCTGGTCGGCCGGTCCGAACTGCGCGGCCTGCCGATCCTGTTCGGGGTGGTCGCGGCCGTCTGGCTGGGTTTCATGGCCGAGCCGTACTGGTCCGGTCACTTCGAGGAGCTGTTCGGCGGGGTCGGCGGGATCGGCAGCAATGTGTCGACGTCGGTCTCCGGCCGTATCCAGGGCGGCAGTTCGACCCACAAGCTGGTGCTGTACGTCCGGGTCCTGCTGGCCGCGAGCATGCTGGCGTTCGCCGTCTGGGGCTGGTGGCGGCGCCGCTTCCACCGGTACCGCGAGCGGTCCCTGCTGGTGCTGACCTTCGTGCCCTTCCTGGGCTTCGGCATGCAGTCCTACGGCGGCGAGATGGCGCTGCGGGTCTTCATGTTCGCCGTGCCGGGCGCGGCCCTGCTCGCCGCGCTCGCCCTCTTCCCGCGCACCGGCGCCACGGCGAAGGAGCGCGAGAAGGACCGGGTCAGTCTGGCCCCGGTGGCCGCGCTGCTGGCGGGTCTGCTGCTCATGGGCGGCTTCCTGGTGGCCCGTTGGGGCAACGAGTCGTTCGAGCGGGTGCGGCCCGGCGAGGTCGCCGCCATGGAGTACGTCTACGCCCACGACAGGCCGACGGTACGGCTGCTGTGGCTGAGCAACGACACGGTCGACGACGTGACCCCGGCGATCCCGTGGGGTGCCAGGGACATGGAACGGGTCGACTACGTGCCGACGCTCGCGCCCACCGACCCGGTGCTGGTGTCGAGCCTGGTCAAGGCGCTCAGGGACGCCGGTCCGAACTCGTATCTGATGGTCAACAGGGGTCAGGTCGCGTTTCTGCGGATGGACGCCGGCTACTCGGCGACCTGGGCGGGCCGGCTGATCCGGAACCTGGACGACCGGCAGGAGCTGAAGAAGGTCCTGGTCAACGAGGACGTGACCATGTACGCGCTGCGCACCCGGCCGGCGGGCGCGGTGCCGGGGCCGGATCCGGGGCCGATCGGGCCGCGGATCACCTGGACGCCGTGGTCGGTGATCGGCGGCCTCGCGGCCGCCCTGCTGATCCTGCTGCTGACGGCGCGTGAGCTGGTCCGGGTCGCGGTGCGGCCGGGGGTGCGGCAACTGCGGTTGCTCCAGGGCGGTTTCTGGTTCTCGATGCCTTTGCTGGCGGTGCTGCTGGCGTCGTTGGTCCAGCGGTTCCTGACGCTCAAGTGAGGGGGTGCGAGTGGCTCACCTGGTGAGCCACTCGACCTCGTACGCCGTCAGATCGAGCCGCTTCCCGTCCACCCGGGCGCTGACCGGCCGGTCGAGGGTGTTGACGACCAGGACGGTCCGGTCACTGGCGAGAACCCGGACGCCGGACGCGTCGTCCGTGGCGACGGACACGGTCTCGTACCTGGTTCCGGGCGGGAAGGCGCGGGAGAAGCGGGACACCAGGTCGTACATGGGCTCGGGCCGGCCGCCGTCGTCGCTGTCGGTCGTGGTCCACAGGCAGCCGGCGCAGTTCCCGCCCTTCTCGTCCTCCGGGTTCCAGTAGAAGCCGGAGTCGGCGCCGCCCTCGACCAGGGCCATCATCCCGGTGGCCTGGACGGCGACCCGGTGCGCCTCGGTCCAGCCGTCGCGGGCGTCGGTGCCGTCGGCGGGTTCCACGTAGTACTCGGCCCACCACAGCGGCAGGTCGTGCGTCTGCGCGCGCACCCATTGGCTGACGTACGTCAGCTTCCGGGTGGCCGCGAACTCGTCGGGCAGCAGGTCGTCGTCGTCGGTGTAGCTGGATCCGTCGACCACCACGAAGTCGGCGCCCGCCTTGTGGGTGTTCCAGTAGTCGAAGGCGTCGACGACCCGCTGGTCCAGGACGCCCCAGGAGCCCTTGAGGGTGGCGGAGGCGTTGTCGGTCTGCCGTGGGTCGAAGCTGTCCATGACGAGGTAGGGGCCGCCGACCATGATGTCCTTGTTCACGGCCTTCAACGCCTTGTAGACGAGGTTGTAGAGCGTGGTGTAGCCCTCGTAGTCCCAGCGGCCCCTGGCGTTGTTCCAGAAGCCCTTGAACTCGTTCCAGACGATGAAGTGCCGGACGTCCGGGTAGCGTCTGGCGACGGTCGCGGCGAGGTCCGCGTAGTCCTGGTAGTGGCCGGGGGTCGGCGCGGTCTCCAGGGCGGCCTGGCTCCAGTCCGTGTTGTTCACACCGGCCCTGCCGCCCTTCATCCAGTCCGGCGAGCAGCACAGGGTGATCACCGGGGTGGCGCCGGACCTGCGCATGAAGTCGACCCGGCGGTCGAGGGCGCCGAAGTCGTAACGCCCCTTCACCGGCTCGGGGTTGTCGGCACCCCAGCCCATGAGGGCCTGGTTCTGCGGCAGCCCGGCGTCCTTGGCCAGCAGGTGCGTCACCCGGTCGGTGGCGGTCGCGCTGCCCTCGTCGGCGCTGTACTGGGTGTGGGTGAAGCCCCAGCCCACGTACGGCTCGGTCGGGTTCCGGGGGGTCGCGGGGGTGCCGTGCACCTTGTCGCCGTCCCGGGTGGTGCCCGTGGTGCCGCCCCCGCCGCCGGGAAGCGCCTGGAACAGGGTCACGATCAGGGCGAGAGCGGCCGCGCCCACGCCGAGCAGAGCGGTGAGCCGCCACCGCCCAGCCCCCGAATTCCACCCATGACGTCCCATCAAGGACAACAGTAACGGCGGGAGTCGCCCCCGGGGGAAGGTATCGGCGATCGGCAGCCGTGCGACAGGTCCGCGGGGGCACTCGGGACACTCCGGAAGCTCGGGGCACTTCCGACACTCGCCGCCCACTTCGGAAAACGGGTGCGCGCCGGGCCCCGGTGACGGATCATGGCGACATGTCTGCCAAGCCGCACGAGACGCTGCCGATCCGGCTCAACGTCGACGACTCCGACTCCCCGTCCGATGTCGTCGACGCGCTGTTCCTCGGCCGCTTCGCGACCGGCGAGCAGCCGTACTCGCACGCGGCGAACATCGACCGGGTGCGCTCCGGGGCGACCCTGCTGCCGGATCAGGCGCGGGTGCTGCGGGTGGCCCGCGACGACGACCGCAGCGCGACCCTGGCGGAGGGCGACGGCTGGACGCTGCTGGTCTCCCGCTGGAACCGGGGCGCGGACGTCACCGTCACCGCGACCACCGCCGAGCTGGCCGCGAAGGTGCTGAGCCAGGCCACGGACGGCGCGGCGGACGAGCCGGAACCGCAGCCGGAGAACGTGACGATGGGCTTCTGGTACGTCTCACCGCGCCGCGGTCCGCACCGCACCACCCGGCAGATCTCCGCCGGTACGTGGGAGGAGGTCCGCGCCAACTACACGGCTCCGGTGGCGGACGCGATGGACCGTCTGATGAAGACGACCCCGGCGGACATCGCCGGCCGGCTCCTGCTGCTGCACGGTCCGCCCGGCACCGGCAAGACCTCCGCGCTGCGCACCCTCGCCCGGTCCTGGCGGGACTGGTGCCAGGTGGACTGCGTCCTCGACCCCGAGCGGCTCTTCTCCGACGTCGGCTATCTGATGGACATCGCGATCGGCGAGGAGGACGGCGCCGGCAAGGGGCGCTGGCGGCTGCTCCTGCTGGAGGACTGCGACGAACTGATCCGCGGCGAGGCCAAGCACACGGCAGGGCAGGCGCTGTCGCGGCTGCTGAACCTGACCGACGGTCTGCTCGGCCAGGGCCGCAACGTCCTGGTCGGGGTCACCACCAACGAGGACCTGGAGCGGCTGCACCCCGCCGTGGTCCGTCCCGGCCGCTGCCTCGCCCGGATCGAGGTGGGCCCGCTGAGCCGTCCGGAGGC
The DNA here is from genome assembly GCF_040703965.1 of Streptomyces sp. NPDC006655. Taxonomy (NCBI): domain Bacteria; kingdom Bacillati; phylum Actinomycetota; class Actinomycetes; order Kitasatosporales; family Streptomycetaceae; genus Streptomyces; species Streptomyces sp. NPDC006655. The sequence goes on from NZ_JBEYJU010000018.1 coordinate 71,718, forward strand.
GGTGAACTGGCTCGGCACGGAGGAGGGCGTCGGCCGCGAGGGGGCCACCCTGGCGGAGCTGTACGCCCTGCGCAGGGGCACGGCGCCGACGTCGGTGCCGGCGGCTCGGGAGGGCGCGGACGCGGGGCTGTACCTGTAGTGCTTTGATGGGGGTATGCCCCTGCTCATCGGGACCTCGGGCTGGCAGTACAAGGACTGGCGGGACGTCCTGTACCCGGCCGGCGTGCCCGTGCGTGCGTGGCTGGAGGAGTACGCGAGGCACTTCACGACGGTCGAGCTGAACAACGCGTTCTACCGCCTGCCCAGCCGGGAGAACTTCGAGTCCTGGCGGGACCGGGTCCCCGGGGACTTCGTGATCGCGGTGAAGGCCAGTCGCTACCTCACCCACATCAAACGCCTGAAGGACCCAGCGGAACCGGTCGACCGCCTGATGACCCACGCGGCGGGACTCGGCGACCGGCTGGGTCCGGTCCTGCTCCAACTCCCGCCGACGCTCCGGGCCGACCCGCCGCTGCTGGACGCGTGCCTGTCCTGCTTCCCGCGGGGCACACGGGTGGCGGTGGAACCCCGCCACGACTCCTGGTGGACCCGGGAGACGCGCGAGGTCCTGGAGTCCCGGGGCGCCGCACTGTGCTGGGCCGACATCCAGGCCCGCCCCATGAGCCCGCTGTGGCGCACCGCCGACTGGGCCTACGTCCGGTTCCACCAGGGCCGGGCGACGCCGTGGCCGCGCTACGGCCGCCGCTCCCTGGAGACCTGGGCCGACCGCATCGCCACGGCATACCCGCAGAAGGCCGACGTCTACGCGTACTTCAACAACGACCCGGGCGGAGCGGCGGTGCGGGACGCGACGGCCTTCGGGAAAGTGGCGGCGCGGGCGGGCCTGACGGTGACGAGGACGCCGGAGCCGATGACGAGCGGCTGACCGACGCCGTGACGAGCGGCTGACCGACGCCGACCTGGCCGAGCGGGGTACGGCACCGCCGGAGCACGCCTCGGTGGCCGAGCAGGGTACGGCACCGCCGGAGCACGCCTCGGTGGCCGAGCAGGATACGGCACCGCCGGAGCACGCCTCGGTGGCCGAGCAGGATACGGCACCGCCGGAGCACGCCTCGGTGGCCGAGCAGGGTACGGCACCGCCGGAGC
>NZ_JBEYJU010000018.1:72963-118782 GCF_040703965.1 Streptomyces sp. NPDC006655
ACGCCTCGGTGGCCGAGCAGGGTACGGCACCGCCGGAGCACGCCTCGGTGGCCGAGCAGGGTACGGCACCGCCGGATTCCATCGATGGCTGAACGCCGTTGCGGCTCGGGAAGGGACCCGTGGGTGGCGGAGAGGGACTTCCGCCGCATGCTTCTTCCCGCCGCAACGGCGTTCAGCCACCGCGGCGCGATCCGGCGGTGTCGAGCCCTGCTCAGCCGAACCCGGCATCCCCTAACGCCCGTAAGTCGCCCGCAGGGCGTCCCGCACCGCGGACAGCGCCTCCGCCTCGGCCAGCCCCAGCCGCCGGGCCCGGTCGGCGTAGGCCTGGGCGGCGGCCGACGCCTCGCGTTGCGCCGCCGACCCCGCCGCCGCTACGAACGTCCCGTTGCGCCCCCGGGTCTCGATCACCCCGTCCGTCTCCAGCGCCCGGTACGCCTTGGCCACGGTGTTCACCGCCAGCCCCAGCGACTCGGCCAGCCCCCGCACCGTCGGCAGCCGGTACCCCACCGGCAGTACCCCACCCCGCGCCTGCTCGGAAATCTGCGCCCGCACCTGCTCGTACGGCGGCGCGCTGTCATCGATGCGGATCTTCAAGGTCACGGCCCGATTCTCCCGCACCCGCCGGGAAAACAAGAGGCGCCCCGCACCCGTCCGGCATAGCGTGCGGTTCATGACAGTGATCGTGCGCGACCTGCGCCCCGAGGTCCGCTCCGACGCCGAGGGTTTCGTCCGGGTCCGGCGGCTGGCCCTTCCCTTCATGCTGTTCACCCCCGAGTCCGTGATGCACGACCTGACGCACACGCACCCGGACGCCCGCTTCCGGCAGCTGCTCGCCGAGCAGGACGGCGAGATCATCGGTACGGCCCAGGTCGGCCTCGCCCACGAGAGCACGGAGCCCGGCCAGGGCTATGCCAACGTGTACGTGCATCCGGAGCGCACCGGCCGGGGCGCCGGCACCCTCCTCGCCCGTGCGACGGAGGAACACCTGTCGGCGGCGGGCGCGACCACCTCGTACGCCTGGGTGCTGGACGCCCCGTCCCACCGCGCCTTCGCCGAGCGACGCGGCTACACCCGGAGCCGCTCCGCGCACTTCCTCCGGCTGGACCTCGCGCACGGCGCGCTCCCCCCGCTGCGGACCCCGCCCCCGGGTGTCGAACTGCGCACCGGCGCCGACTTCGCCGACGACCCGCGCCCGCTGTTCGACCTCGACGCGGAGACGATGCGGGACGAACCGAGCGACATCGGGACCGAGTTCGACGACTACGAGGCCTGGCTGGACGAGACCTGGCGGCACCCGCTGTTCAGCCGGGAGCTGACCTCGGTCGTCCTGGTGGACGGCCGCCCGGCGGCGTTCAGTGCGGCCCGCACCGACGGCGGCACCCGGTACGGCACGGTCATGACGGGTACGGCCCGGGCGTTCCGTGGCCGGGGCCTCGCCAAGCTCGCCAAGAACGCCTCCCTGCACCGGGCCCGCGCGGCCGGCTGCACCGAGGCGTTCACGGGCAACGACAGCGGCAACGGGCCGATGCTCGCGATCAACAAGTGGTTCGGGTACGACATCTGCGCGACGGAGGTCAGGTATGTCAGGGAACTCGGCTGAGCCGACGGCGGTGGTGGACGTCGTGCTGGTCAAGGCGGGCCGCACGAAGATCCGTTATCCGGCGGAGCTGCTCCACGACGACGGCACCCGGATCACCGTGCGCGCCCCCTGGGCCGGTGACACGGCCCGCGACTTCGGCTTCGTCCGCTTCGAACAGGGCGACGTCTTCACCGAGTTCTACTGGCGCGACCGCTGGTACGCGGTGAAGGAGGTCCGCGCCGCCGACGGCACGCTGAAGGGCTGGTACTGCGACGTCACCCGGCCGGCGACCCTCGGCGGCGGCCGGCTGGTCGTCGAGGACCTCGACCTGGACCTGTGGCGCTCCGCCGACGGCACGGACGTGCGCCGCCTGGACGAGGACGAGTTCGCCGAGAGCGGGCTGGCGGAGCGGGACCCCGCGGCCGCGTCGGCGGCCGCGGCCGCGCTCGACGCGCTGGAGGCCCTGGCCCAGGGTCCGGACTTCACCGCCCTGCTGTCACCGTGACCCGTCACACCGTCGCCACCACCGCGTACCGCTCGTCGCTGACCTCCTTGCCCCACAGCACCGCCGCCTCCGACAGCCGCTCCACGCGTACGTCCGCGGCCAGCGGCGCGAGGAGGGCGGTGAGCCGGTCGGCGGGTATGCCGACCGGGGTCACACTCCCCCACACGCCCTCCACCAGCACGAAGCGCCCCGCGGGGCGCAGCAGCGCACGCCAGTGCCGCAGGACCCGTGCGGGGTCGGGCAGCGCCCAGAGCACATGGCGTACGAGCACGGTGTCGAAGAGCCGCTCGCCCACCGGTGGTGCCGCGGCGTCACCCAGCAGGAACGCCGCGTCACGGCCGGCGAGCTTGGCGCGGGCCCGCGCCACCATCTCCGGGGAGCTGTCCACGCCGGTGACCCGGTGTCCCTGCTCGGCGGCGAGGAGGGAGAGGCTGCCGGTGCCGCAGCCGAGGTCGAGGACGTCGACGGGACGTCCGGGCAGCCAGGTACGCAGCCGCTCGGCCCAGGCCGCCCGCACCTCGGGCGCCCTCAGGCCGTGATCAGGCTCGTCGTCGAACCGGGCGGCTTCGGCATCCCAGTCGACACGCACCGCAAGGGTGTGGTCACTCTCGTTCGTCATGCCCCAAGAGTGACACCCGGCACTGACACTCGATCCGTGTGACAGCGACCACTGACAGACCGGCACCGATGAGGAACTCTCGCCAAAAGGGTCTACCTCCGTGACAACGCGGAACTCGGTAGGCACTGAAGGAGGCACCCATGCGCCGCACTACCGTGCAGAAGCCCCTGAAGAGGACGGACAGCCGCCGGATCCCCGAGGAGGCCGACGAGCGCCCCGCCGGACGCCCGGAGGTGCGGAAGGACATCGCACGCACCTGGTGGCCGGACGGCTGACCGCGCGGTCCCCGCACGCCCCTCACTCCAGCCGCTTGCGGTAGTGGATACGGTCGTACGGTCCGTCCAGGCGCCGCCCGACGACCTCGTATCCGTACTTCGGTCAGATCTCCTGGCGCACGCGCGCGTGCGCGTGCGTCCACACTCCAGCAGCCGCCGTCCCGCGCCCGTGCCGTGCGCGTCGGGGCGGACGGCGATGCCGTCGAGGTCGTTCACCATGCCGTGGACGCTGACTACCTCAGCGGAGTCTGAGTACTCCCTTAAGGCGACCATAAGGATCTCCGTCACCCGCTCTCAGCAGGCGATTCCACGGTTTTCTAGGGCTGGTTACTGATCGCCCACGACTCCGGGGCCTGACCGGCGGCTCAGGTCGGACAGGCCCCGGCGGGGTGCGGCCGGGCTGCGGCTCAGCTCAGCGCCGACGCGCAGGTGGTGGCGGTGGCGTGGGCCGGGTCGAGCGCGTTGGCCACCTCGTGGAAGGCGATCCGGTCGAAGAGGCCGATCGCCACGTGTTCTGAGAGGTCCAGCGGGCACAGGTCCTGGAGCAGGACGTTGGTGACGCCGGAGCCGCTCAGGTACTGGCTCTGCCAGGGCGTGGCCACCTCGTCGTACTTGGTGGCGATGACCGTGTAGTGCACTCCGGGGACGGTGTCGCCGCCCGCGTTGAGCTGGGTGAGGAAGGCGGAGCCGGGGATCTGGTCGGCGAGGCCGGGGGTGGTGGCGTTGACCAGGTCCGAGGCGCCGGGGAAGTACGGCAGCAGGTTGGTGAGGCCGCTGAGGGTGGCGCCGTGGTTGTCGGGGGCGAGGCCGACGAGGGCGTTCACCTTGGCGGCGCCGCCGAGGAATCTCAGGTAGTAGCGGGGCATCAGGCCGCCCTGGGAGTGGCCGACGAGGTCGGCCTTGGCGGCGCCGGTGGCGGTGAGCACCTTGTCGACGAAGGCGGAGAGCTGTTGCGCCGACGCGGCGATGGGGCCGAGGCCGTAGAAGACGGGGACGCCGTTCAGTTGGCCGTAGTCGAGGGAGAAGACGCAGTAGCCGCGGTCCTCCAGGTACGGGGCGAGGGACAGCCAGTTGTCGACGGAGTTGCCGAGGGTGCCGTGGACCAGGATCACGGGTCGGGGGTGGGCGGCCGACGGGTGGCACGAGTAGTCGTTCCAACCGGTGCTGGGGGCGCTGGACGCATGGGCGGTGGCGGCGGGGACGGTGGCGACGGAGGCGGCGAGGAGCAGCGCGGTCAGGGGTCTGAGCACTCGCTTCCAGGGCAGCATCGTGTGATCTCCTTGCGGCTCAAGGGAGTTGCGACGGCCTTACGCCCTGTGATCCGGATCACGAGGATGCTGTTCATCCATCAAGTTACGGACGAGTAGTGCAACCGTGAAGTTACGCGTCAGTAAAACTTTCCAGTAACCCCAGCCAGGGTGGCCGGCCGTACCGCCAGGGGGCCGAACCGGCGGCGGGCGCGGTCGGCGGCGGCTTCGGCCGCACGGGCACGATCGTCACCCGGATCCATGGAGAGTTGACGGTAGGCACTGTCCGCCGGCAGCAGTCCGTCGGCCCGGAGCACGAAGGCACGGACCCTCGCCCGCTGCAGCCCGAGGGAGTCCAGCAGGCCCAGGGCGGTCGTCGCGAGATCGGGTGAGTGGTCGGTGGGTTCCGGCAGGGTGCGCGTGCGCGTGCTGGAGCTGCGGTCGGCGTACCGCACGGCGAGGGTGAGCCGGCCGGCTATCTGGCGTTCGGCGCGCAGGCGTTGGCCGATCCGGTCGGCGAGCCCCAGGACCGCCCGGTGCTGCTGCGCCGGGTCGAGGCAGTCCCGGTCCAGCGTCAGGTCGGCGACCAGCCGCGCCGCAGGTTCCACCGGGGTGACCGGGCGTGGATCGTGGCCACGGGCGCGTTCGGCCAGGAGCCGGGCGGGCCCCGCACCGAGCAGTCGCTGGAGGGTTCCGGCGGGCAGGTCGACGACCTGCCCGATGGTGTGCAGTCCGTATCTGCGCAACGTCTCCGCCGTGGTGCGGCCGATCCCGGGCAGGGCGGTGACCGGTCGCGGGTACAGCCAGTCGGCCGCCTGCCCGGTGGGCACCCAGGTGGCCTCCCCCGGCGCGGACGCGTCGGCCGCCATCGCCGCCAGCATCCGGTTGCCCGCGAGCCCGGCGCTGCTGTCGATGCCGTAGAGGGCCTTCAGCCTCATCATCGTCGTCTGGACCAGGTCGTAGGGGGACAGGTCGAAGTAGCGGAGCGCCGACGTCAGGTCGAGCTGGACGGCGTCGGGCGGGACGGCCTGGACGTGCGGCGTGATTCCGGACACCAGTTCGATTATGTCGCCGTACTGCTCCTCGGTCAGGGCCGCGTGCAGGTGCAGGTGGGCGATGTGCCGCTGCCGTGGCCTCGTCCCGCTGGTCCCGCTCGTCCCGCTCATCCCGCGCTCCCGGGGCTTCGGTGGCCGAACTTCTTCAGGTCCGCCGAGCGGGTGCCGGCCGGCTGGAGGTCGGCGTACGGGTGCAGGCGGGCGCCGGTGGTGCCGTTGGCGAGGGTGCGCCGCGGCTGGGCGGGGGTCGGGTGCGGGCGGCTTCGGCCGAGGAGGGCGAGCGCGGCCTCGGGGCCGTTGTCGCGGCGGGCGGTGGCGATCTCGTCCAGGTCCCAGGCCATGGTGCCGACGACGGTGCGGCGGGTGCCGCGCACCTGGACCGTGCCGCGCACCAGCAGCAGCCCGCTGTGGAAGACGGTGTACGCGCAGGCCGGGTGGGAGTCCTCGAAGAACGCCAGGTCGACCAGGCCGGACCCGTCCTCCAGCGTGACGAAGATGATCCGTCTGCCGCTGGCGATCGGCGGGGTCTGGGTCGAGGCCCGCACACCGGCGACGAGGACCTGCTGACCGGCGCGCAGGCCCGCCAGGTGGGCCGCGTCGGTCGCGCCGATCTCGCGGAGCAGCCGGTGGTGGTGCTCCATCAGGTGCCGGGAGACGTCGATGCCGAGGGTGTTCAGCTCGGCGCTCAGGGCCTCGCGGCCGGTCATCTCCGGGAGCCCGCTCGGCTCCACGCCGCCGAGGGCACCCGCGTCAAAGGGCAGCTGGCCCTTGCCCGCGGACCGGGTCCGGGCGGCCCGGTGGAGTTCGGCGATCTGGAGCAGCAGGTCGCGCCGGGTGAGCCGGCCGTCGTGGAGCCGGTCCAGGGCGCCGATCTCGGCGAGGCGTTCGGCGACCGGCCGGCTGGGCCGGGCCCGCTGCCAGAAGTCCGACAGCGATCCGTACGGCTGCCCCTCCTCGATCCGGGCGCACTCGTCCTCGCTGATGCCGTGCACCCCGCGGAGGGCGAGGCGTACCCCCCACCGGTCGCCGTCGGTCTTCTCCACGGTGTGCTGCACCCGCGAGTCGTTGACGTCGACGGGCAGTACGGGCACGCCACGGCGGCGGGCGTCGGAGACGAGGACGCGCTTGGGCCACATCCCGGGGTCGTGTTCGAGCAGGCCCGCCAGCAGGAACGCCGGGTGGTGCGCCTTGAGCCAGGCACTCTGCAGCGCGGGTACGGCGAAGGCGACCGCGTGGGCCCGGCAGAAGCCGTACGCGCCGAAGGCCTCGACGGTCCTCCAGACCTCGTCCCGGACGGCCGCCCCGTAACCACGGGCCTGCGCCTGCCGGTGGAACCAGTCCCTGATGCCGGGCAGCCGGTGCCGGTCGCCGAGCGCGCGCCGGGCGACCTCGGCCAGGGCCCGGTCGCAGCCGGTCATCACATGCAGGGTGTCGATGATCTGCTCGTGCCAGATGGTCACGCCGTAGGTGTCGGCGAGGACCGGTTCGAGGTCCGGGTGGGCGTAGGCGGGTGCGCCGCCGTGGCGGGCGGCGATGTAGCGCTCGGGCATGCCGCCGGCGACCGGTCCGGGGCGGAAGAGGCTGATGTCGGCGATGACGTCCTGCGGATCGCGGGGCTGCAACCGGGACAGCAGGTCCTGCTGGCCGGGCGACTCCAGCTGGAACAGGCCCAGGGTCTGGCTCTCCTGGATGAGCTTGAACGCGAAGACGTCGTCCAGCGGAACCTGCCCGGGGTCGTCCAGGTCGACGCGGTTCCCGGTGGTCCGTTCGATCTCCGCGACGGCGTGGGCCATGGCGGACTGCATGCGGACGCCCAGGACGTCGAGTTTGATGTTGCCGAGGTCCTCGATCTCCTCCTTGGCGGCCATGGCCATGGGGTAGTCGCCCTGCGGGGTGGGCTGCACCGGCAGCCGGTCCAGCAGGGTGGCGTCGCTGATGACCACGCCGCAGGGGTGCATGGCCATGCCGTGCACCAGCGAGTCGAGGCCTTCGGCGAGCTCCCACAGCGGTCCGTACCGGTGCGCCTCAGCGGCGAGCCGGCGCAGTTCGGGCAGTTCGGCGAGGGCGCCGGTGATGTCGCAGGCGCGCAGGTGCGGGAAGCTCTTGGCGATGCGGTCGACATCGGCCGGTGCGATGCCGAGGGCGAGGCCGGTGTCGCGCAGCGCCCTGCGCGCCCGGTAGGTCTCGGGCATCGCGGTGACCGCCACCCGTTCCTTGCCGAACCGTTCGAAGATCGTGTCGTAGCACTCCAGGCGGCGGGCGGACTCCACGTCGATGTCGATGTCGGGCAGCGAGGCCCGGCGCACGCTCAGAAACCGTTCGAACAGCAGGCGGTGGTCGAGCGGGTTGGCGGTGGCGATGCCCAGCGCGTGGCAGACCATCGAGCCGGCGCCCGAGCCGCGGGCCGCGACCCGGATGCCCCTGGCCCGGATGTCGGCGACGACCTGGCCGACGGCGAGGAAGTACGAGTCGTAGCGCAGCGTGGAGATCACCTCGAGCTCTTCGTCCAGCCGGTCGAGCGCCGCCCGGTCCCGGTCGAGTCCGCGCCGGACCAGGCCGGCCTCGCACTGCCCGCGCAGCAGTTGGGCGGCTCCGCCCGGCCCGGGCTCCGCGCCGAAGAGCGCAGCCTCCGGGAAGTGGTGGACTCCCAGGCCCAGGTCGGCCCGGGGGTCGACGGTGCACGCGGCCGCCGTGGCGGCGGTGTCCGCCACCAGTCGGCGGGCCCGCCCAAGGTCCGCTCCCGCGCACTCGGCGACCAGTCTCGCGACGGCCGCCATCGCCCTGTCGTCCTTGAGCCAGCGCTGCCCGCTGTCCAGCCGGTTCCGGTCGATCGGCCGCAGCAGCCGGGCGGCGTCCAGGACGTCGGCGAGGCGGTGCTGGTCGGGGTCGGCGTAGCGGACGGCGTTGGAGAGCACGGCGGTGGTGCCGGTGCGGTCGGCCAGCGCGAGGGTGCGGGCCGCCAGACGCAGGGATCCCGGGCCGGTGCCGGAACGTTTCTGCGCAACGGCTTCCAGCTGGACGCCACCCCCGAAGATCTCCTTCCAGGGCTCCAGCAGCCGCACCGCGACGTCCTCCCGGCCCACCGACAGTGCCCTCACCGGCTCCGAGAGCGGTCCGAGCAGCACGGCCAGACCCGGACCTCCGTACTCCCGCAACGCCTCCCACGGCACCACCGGCGGCACCCCGGACACGGCGCCGACGTGGGCGGCCGACGTGATCCGGCACAGCCGCGCCCAGCCCTCCCGGCTCTGCGCGAGCAGCACGAACCGCAGCGGCGGCTCGATCACGTGCGCGCCACCGCGCGCCGGGGTACGGCCACGCCGGCCGGGCGGCGGGGGCGCGAGGGCCCGCACCGCCAGGTCGACGCCGAAGAGCGGCCGGACCCCCTCTTTCGCACAGGCCTGCGCGAATCGAACAGCACCGGTGACCGTGTCCCGGTCGGTGAGCGCGAGCGCGGGCATGCCGCGTTCGGCCGCCCGCCGGGCGAGGTGCTCGGGATGGGAGGCGCCGTAGCGGATGGAGTAACCGGACGCGACGTGCAGATGAGCGAAGCCCGTCATGCCGCACCTCCATCCACTCCACCCCTTTTCGGTCATTCACCCGATATGTTCATCGTACTCGCGTTCGATTACTCTAACCCCATCAGCCCCGGTCAGCGAGTCCGCACTCGAACATGTAAGCGACACCATGGCGGAGGTAGCTGCGGCTCGGGGATGCCACACCGCCACCTCCCCGCTCAGGCATCGCAGTTGGGATAGGCCGCCCCTGCAGCACGCGCCAGACCACCGGCCTCAGCAGCACGTGCCAGACGGACGAGCAAGGGCTTGCCACCTGCCCCGCACTTTCCATGACGGAATAGACCCCGGATCCGCCGCGTCAGCCGCGCCTCCAAGGCGGCGCCGAATCTACTGTCGGCCCGCCGCCTCGATACCCTTCGCCTCCACTTCCCAGCCCAGATCCCCCGAGGCAAGGCCCCACTCCACGAGGCAAGGAATCCCCCCATCGACCGAGCGCGGAGAGAACCACCACCAGATGTATCCGCACTCACACGCGATCCGGTCCATCACGAGGACGTGGCGGTCGTCGGCTTTGACAGAGAGGGCATTCTCGCCCAACCCTCATGCGGTGCCGGAGTCGACCCGGTAGACGATCTTTCCGTCGGCTTTGGTGAACCCGAGTGCCTCGTAGAAGGCCGGTGCGCCTGGGTTGTCACGGTCAGCCATCCACTCCACCCGGCTGCACCCGGCGCGCGCGGCGGCCAAGGAGCGGAGTTCACCCATGAGGCGGGCACCGATGCCCTGTCGGCGCAGGGTGCCGCGGACGTAGAGCTCCTTCAGGAACAGGGAGTGCGAGGAGCCGGCGGCTGGCCATAGGTAGGAATAAGCGGCGAGACCCACGATGTCCCCGGCCTCGTCCTCGACGAGCAGGGCGGATGCGAGTGGTGGCGCACCGAAGAGGGCTTCTTCCACCTGGAGGCGACGCTCCTCGATCGGCTGGATATCGGTATCGGCAGCTCCGTAGTACCGCTCGATCTCTTCGATCAGCTCGGCCAAGGCCGGGACGTCCCGCTTCTCCGCGGGACGGATCGTCACGGTCATCGGCGCCTCCTGTCCTTCCTCGATTGCTTCGATGTCTGCTGCATTCGCTCTTTCCAACGCGTGGCCCTCTCCCCGCGGTACGGCACACGCGCCTACGGCGACGCCGCAGCCCGCGCGTAGGGGTTCCAGCCGTGCTGCCGCAAGGAGCCCTGCACGTGTCGGATGAGGTACTCCAGGTCCGCGCAGTAGACAGATGGATTCCGGTAGTCCTGTGCCTCGCTGAAGCGGTGTGGGAGGTAGCCACCACCGCACACGTCCACGAGTGGGCAGGCACGGCACTGTTCGGCAAGCGCATCCTTGCCGTGCTGCCGGTGCAGCAGCTTCGGATGCGACAGAGCTTCATCGAATGAGTGGCGGAGGACGTCGAGCCCGAGCCAGGAGGCGCCCTCCTCAACCGACCGCAGGGTGTCCACCGCTTCAATGGAGCCGTCGGACTCGAGCACGACGCTCGTCGGCGGGGCCAGGCCGAGCGTCTCCACCGAGCCGCGCACACCAGAGCTGAGGGCCACGATGTCCTCCAGCATCCGGACGCTGTGCCGGTACTCGGGCCGGGCGAGCCAGGCGTCGTACACCCTGCTCAGCCAAAGCCCGTACTCGGGCACGCTAGGGTCGGCGCGGTGCGGCGGGTCGTCATGGGTCGCGTGCGGCAGACCGAAGTCGATCACGGGCGGTTCGAACGCCGCCAGGTAGTCGTGAACCTCCACCGGGTCGTTGGCCAGGTCCACGACGGCAAGAAGCCCTGCGAACAGGTGAGGCCGCGACCGCAGGAGTGCGATGCCGTGCACGGCAGAGGCGGCGCTCGATCGCCCTGTGGGGGTCAGCCGGTGCCGGTCGTTCGCATGCGGCGGTCCGTCGAGGCTGACACCCACGGCGACCTCGTACCGCTCGAAGAGGTCCAGCCAGGCCCCGGACAGAAGAGTCCCGTTGGTCTGGAGCTCGAAAAGTACCCGCGTCCCGTTCGGCAGACTCTCCCTAACGACTTCCAGTAGCTCAGCCATGTGCTGGACGCCGACGAGGAGCGGCTCTCCGCCGTGCAGGACGACGTGAATGGTCCGAAGGCCGTGTGTGGAGGCGTGCTCACCGATCCTCCGGGCTGCGGCCCGGGCCACAGCGAGGTCCATCCGGGCGGGCAGGTGCCGCGCCGCCTGGTCCCTGGAGTTGAAGACGAAGCAATAGTCGCAGTCGATGTTGCAGCGGTTGGCGACCTTGAGGATGAACGTCCTGAAAGGAACGGGGCCTTCGGGTTCCGTCATCGAGCAATGCGCCTACAGCGGCCAGGGCCAGGTGAGCGAAGCCGCGTGAGCACCGTCGCCGAACCGGCCCGTCGCGCCCTCCTCTGCCTCCAGCCGTTGCCGGACACGGGCGGCCACACGGTCCAGGACGGCGGCGCCGGCTACCGTCGGAACTGCGGACGCTTGGCCGACGGACGGAATGGTGCGTGGCTCGGTGGCGGACGTGAGTGACGGCATTCAACGCTCCTCGTAAGGTACGTGCCGGAGGCGGCACGGTGCGATGGGGTTGAAGCGACAGATCAGCCGGAAACGTAGCATCCTCAACCACACACCCGGCACGGGGAATTCGGCCACATGGTCGGTGTCAGCCAGACCGCGGCACCAGCAAACGTTCGAGGTCGTCGGCGGCCGCGCTCACGCCCAGCCGCCGGTACACCGTCAGGGCGGCTCGCAGCGAGCCCACACCGTGACCAGGTCCGTCAACCGTCCAGTCGCAGCGGCCGATGCCCTCCAGCGCCCGCGCCTCCTCCAGCGGGCAGCGGATGTCCTGCGTGAGTGTGAGGGCCTGATCGAAGTGCCGGCGGGCGGCTGTCGGTTCATCGGAGGTGAGCAGCAGCATCCCCCAGTGGTTCAGTACCTCTGTCTCGCCGTACCGGTCGCCTAGGCCCCGCATGATCTCCAGACCGCGTTGGAACGCCTCGATCGCGCCGTCGCGTTCACCGACGACGCCGAGCGCCGCGCCCAGCTCGCTCAGCGAGGCGGCCTCACCCCCGCGGCTGCCGAGTTCGCGGTAGGCGTCCAAGGCCTCCTCCAGATGCCGGATCGCCTCTGTCGCATCCCCGGAAACGCGGTCCACGACCCCAAGGTGGCGGACGCTGGTCGCTTGGCCGAACCGTTCACCGAGCTCGATGAAGTGCGCCAGTGCCTGGCTGTGTGCCGTCCGCGCTCCTTCAATGTCTCCGGTCTGCCGTCGGACGATGCCCAGCTCGTTCAGCGCGTAAGCCTGGTGTGTACGGTCGTCCAGCTCCAGGTAGATGTTGAACGCTTCCTGGTGATGCCGTGCGGCCAGGTCGTATGAGCCCATGAGGCAGTGCACGACGCCCAGGTCTCGTAGGGAGTTGGCCTCCCCGTACCGGTCCCCAAGCTCTCGGTAGATCGTCAGGGCCTCGCTCTGTGCCTCCACGGCGGCGTCGAACCGGCTCATCTGCCGGTGCGTCATGCCGAGGTCGGCGAGTGCGTTCGCCTGTCCGAGCCGGTAGCCCAGCTCTCGGTATAGGGCAAGGGCCTCGGTCTGGGCGCGGGCCGCGTCCTCGTTGTCGGCGGTCAGGTACCAGACGATGCCCAGTTGGTTGAGTGCGTCCGCCTTGCCGCGCCGTTCGTCGACCGCTTCGTACGCCGTCACGGCGTCGCCGAGGGACTCGATCGCCTGCGGGTAGGCAGCCATGAAGCGGCGCACGACACCGAGTTCGGCGAGAGCGTCGCCGCGGGCCCGCTGGTCGCCGGCGTGGCGGGCGGCCTCGGCGGCGGTCCGGTGGAGCCCGACGGCCTGGTCCCAGGGACCGGCCTGGCGCAGGAAGGGCGCCATGGCCGCAGCGAGCCTGACGACGAGGTCGTATAGAGCAAGGCCGTTTGCCTGCCGGACACAGGCGAGGATGTTGGCCCGCTCTGTCTCCAGCCAGCTCATAGCGTCCGCCCGCGACTCCATGGCCGGCGTCTCTACCCGTGAGGCGCCGTCCGGTGCTGGCGGCACTACCGCACCACTGCGCCCGATGTGCCCGTTTACGACGGCGAGAGCGGCCAGGTAGTAAGTGCACACGCGCTGTACGGCCTGTACGTGGTCCATGCTGTCCCCCTCGGCGGCGAGACCGCGAGCGTAGTCACGCAGGAGATCGTGCAGCCGGTAGCGACTCCCAGGTTGCTCGTCGATCAGGTGGTCGTCGTAGAGCGCTTCGAGGTGCCCACGAGCCACCACGGCGGAGACCTCACCAAGAGCCGCGCCGACGTGCGGGTCGAGATCGCTGCCGAGGAAGAAGCCGAGCCGATGGAAGAAGCGTTGACGCTCCGGTGCCAGGTCCCGGTAAGAGAGATCGAACGTCGCGGTGACGGCGCGCTCCCCAGCCTGCAGCTCTCCCAGCCGGTCCCGCGCCGCCAGCAGCCGCCCGCGCAGGTCCTCGGCGGTCCAGGACGGATGATGCCGCAGCCGTGCCGCGAGCAGAGACACCCCCAGAGGCAGGCACCCGCACAGCCGGACCAACTCGTCCACCACATCCCGGTCCAGCGCATCGGCCGGCCGCCCACTGAGCCGTACGAAGAGGCCGACCGCGTGATCCGGCGGCAGCGCGTCCACCGACATGACCACCTCCTCGTTCGCCACCAGTCGCCTGCGGCTGGTCACCAACACCAGGCACCCGCTCCCACCAGGGAGCAGCGGCTCCAGCTGCCGGTAGCTGGCCGCGTTATCGAGAATCAGCAGCGCCTTCTTGTCCGCGAGTCTGCTCCGCCACATGGCGGCCCGGGCCTCCGTGACCGCTCCGACGTCGTCCCCGACAGGGATCTGCTGCGTCGACACGCCGGCGGCCGCGAGAAGAGAGGCGAGCGCCTCGCTGGCCTGCACGGGAGTACGCCCCGGCGTGTACCCGTTGAGATTCACGAAGAGCTGCCCGTCGGGGAACCGCTCCGAGAGCAGATGGCCGGCGTGTACGGCGAAAGTAGTCTTCCCGACCCCCGGCATCCCGTCGATCACGTGAACGGGCAGACCCTCGCCATGCTCCTGTGAGGCCCGCACCGAGCCCACCAGCAGCTCCAGCTCCGCGGTACGGTCGGTGAACGCTGCGGTGTCGCGTGGCAGCGAACGCAGCACCTGGGCTGCTCCTGGAGGCCCCCCTCCATCCTCCGGTCGCCCTGGCGGGATGGGAGTCCGCTCGGAGAGCCAGGCAAGCAGGGCCGCCAGCCCCGCCATCGTCACGCCCAACACGACAAACGAGAACCAGGGATGCTCCTGTAACCACCCCAGCCAGCCGGGCCAACGCGACTCGTTGGACACGGCGTTCGTGACAAGTCCGACCAGCAGGGTGATCACAGCGCCGCCTCCGGCGACGACGGCGATTGCGGTCCCGCGCCAGATCCTCATACGAAGGCCCCCGAGTCCGACGCCCCGACGTTCCTAGCGGAACAGCCCTCGTGAACCATGGTCAAGAGCACAATCGCGCCGCGGCAGTGCTTGCACTGTGAGTCATCGCCCGACTTCATCGTCGTACAAAATCCTGGTGTCCGCACCCCGCGCCGCTACGGACGAGCGCGGGGTGCTGATGAAAGCGGGCGAGGCGTACGTCAGTGGTCGACGGCATATGAGATGAAGGCAGCCCACCCCTGCGGGTCGAAGGCCAGTCGGGAGCCCTGGGTATGCTTCGAGTCACGTACGTGGACAATGCCAGGGGTGGAGGCGACTTCGACGCAGGCAGCGCCGTCGGGATTGCTGTGGCTACTCTTGAACCACTCCAACTCGATGCCGTCACCGGCCAAGCGCTTCAGACTCATGTCTCTCCAAGCAGTTTCTCAATGAAGGCCAGCGACTCTCGTGGTGGGAGGGCCTGTGCTCGGATGATCCCATAACGTAGCTCAAGGATCTGGACCTCCTTTCGGTCTGAGGTCAAGCGGCTGACGAGCTGAATGTCGCTGTGCGCCACGGTAGCGCCCTTATTCAGTCTCAGCAGATGGAAGGGGCCGTCGAGACCGGCGTTGTCCTCGCGGTCGAGGGGCAGCACCTGGATCTCCACGTTCCGCATCTGCCCTACCTCCAACAGCCGTTCGAGCTGCTGACGCAACACCATTCTGCCTCCGACCGGCCGTCGCAAGGCAGCCTCATCATGAACGAAGTTGAACGCCGGAGTCGTCTGCTTTCCGTCGATAATCCTCTGCCGGGCGAGCCGAGCAGTGACCAAGCGTTCTACCTCACATTCAGTGAACGCAGGCCGCCGCGAGCCGAACACGGCCAGCTGGTACTCCTCCGTCTGTAGGAGCCCGTTGACGACGGAGTTGTCGTAGGCGCAGATCTCGACGGCCTCCGCCTCCAGCTTGGCCAGATCCCGGACCTTCTTCGGATACCGAGCCTCCTCGACGTCCTCCTTCAGCCCAACGATCACCCCACCCGCGTCGAGTGCATGGTCGGCCGCCTCCAGGAACTGCTCGCTCGGCGCCCGCCGCCCCCGTTCCACCGAGGACACCTGCTCCTCGCTGTAGCCGATTGCCGCCGCCAACTCAGCCTGAGTCAGCCCCCTCCGCTCCCGGGATTTCTTGATGACCCGTCCGATCGTCCGCAGTGCGGCCGCCGCTTCCTCATCGTCACCACCGTACGCCTCCGTCCCGTCACTGCCTCGCGCTCCCTGCTCCGTCGCGCCCACGCTGTCGACACCTCCTTGTACCGCCCGTTCCCAACTCCGCACCGGCGTACGGTGTCACGCATCACCGCCCGGACAGCCCCGGACAGCGACCCGGACAGCGACGCCGCGTACCCCCGACGTCACTGTTCACGGTAGTCACAGATGGCCACGCTGAGTGACATGAACGACGACATTGCCCACCCGACCGCCGCCCGTCCCGACCTCAGTCAAAGCACCAGCCTCACAGAGAACTTCAGCATCCAGCTCTCGACCACACCGAGAGGCGCCCGCCTCGCGCGTCATCTGGCCGCTGGGCAGATCGACGGCTGGGGCTGGCCGTACGACACTGAGGGAAACCGGACGGCCGCGCTGCTCGTGGCCGAACTCGCCACGAATGCGGTACAGCACGGCCGGGTGCGGGGCCGAGACTTCCGCCTGCGGCTCACCCTGTATCCAGAAAATGCCACACTCCGTATCGAACTCACGGACCCCCGCATCGACCGTCGCCCGCCGACCGTAGACCCAGTCCAACCGCCCCCACCGGAGGTGGAATCAGGGCGCGGTCTTCTCCTCGTCGAGGCACTGGCCACCCGCTGGGGGACGACATGTGGAGACCCCTACACGAAGACGGTCTGGTGCGAAGTCACCCTCGACAAGCGGCCTGATGCCCTTACTCCGGGAGCCACACCGACGCCCCCCACTCGTCCACAGCGGCTCGGCGGGTACCGTAGTCGGGCAGGGCACGGGTGACCAAACGCCAGAAGGCCGGGGAGTGGTGAGGCTCTCGCAAATGGGACAGCTCGTGGACAATCACGTAGTCGACGAGCGGGACGGGAAGCTGCATCACTGCCCAGTGGATGTTGACGATCCCGCGGTCCGAGTCCCGATGCGAGCAGGAGCCCCAGCGGTAGCCAAGGGGACGGACGACGAGGTCGGCGGGCGGGGCGGCCAAGATCGCGGCCCAGTGGGCCACACGGGCGGGCAGCCGCTGCTGCCCCCGCTCGATGTACCAGGCGACTAGATCGGCAGCGGCCGTACCAGCTGCCCTGCGGTCCTCTCGCAGCTGGAACCAGCCGTTCGTCAGGGCCACTGGGCGAGGTGCCTCGGCCACGATCCGCAGTCGGTGGCTGCGCCCCAGGTAATGGAAGCCGTCGCCGTTGGCGAAGGTACGGTTGGGACGCTTCGCAGCCTGTTCGGTCCGCGCGCCGGCCTTCTCGTACAACCAGGGCAGCCTGCCTCGGAGCAGTTTCTCCAGCTTCGTACGGTCCGCGTCTGGCGGTACAGCCGCGACGATCCGGGCGTCGCGGTCGACCGTCACCCGGACGCTCCGGCGCCCAGGGACGGGACAGACCACGACGACGAGGCCGCCGACGTGGAGCGGTTCCGAGTGCTCGGCCGGGGTGTCACGCATGGCAGTCGCGGCTGTGGTGCGAGGGGACGTGCATAGCTGAAAAGCTACAGGTCTCTCCTGTTATGTTGGATGATCTCCCGCACCGCCGGGGCGAGGCTGTCGGCGAACGCGCTGGTAAGTTCACTGACGGCGAGGGCCATCCAGATGTCGCTCTGGAGATCGTGCATGGCGGCCGGGTTGTGGAAAAGATCCTTACGGACACTGTGGCGCACCGCGATCGTCCTAACCTCCCGGGCCAAACCGACCAGCTTCGCCCTAACTCCGTCGGCGATGACGCCGTCCGTGAGGACCGTGGTGAGCTGCTGGTAGACGGCCTGTTCAGCCCGGGTGAGGACGCGCACATCCTCGGGCAGTCCGGCGTCCCGGCCCTCGGCGATGTCTCGGGCCTCCTGGGTAAGTCCGTCGAAGGCCTCGACCTGCTTCGCCCAGTTGTCGGCGTGATCCTCCAGCACCCTCTCCAAGCTGCGGCGCAGCTTGTCATAGGCGACAGGGTTCTCACCGAGGTGCAGGTCGATGTGGTGGAGAAGGGCGTGGTGCATCGCGGACGCCTTGGCACGGTCGCCCGGCATCCGGCCGACAACCGCGCCGAACTCGCCGGAGGTGAGGCGGGTCGGCTTTATCGTCCGTTCCACGCCCAGGGACCGGACGTGCTCGTCGATCAGTTCGGCGACGCGTTCGCCGTAGGCCCGGGGGTCGAAGCCGTCGTCCGCCTCGCTGAAGCGCTGGGCAGCGGCCTGGGCGACAAACGTGAACAACCTGGCCGCCGCCTGGTAACGGCGCGTGACCGGGCGGGGCATGAGGATGTCAAGGGTGTGCAGGAACTTTCGCAGTAGTTTGCGGTAGTCAATCCGCCGTTCCTCGTCCTCCAACGTGTCCACGAGCCGATGGACGGCGGCCGTGTCCTTTGAGTCGACCAGTTTGTCGCCGTCGTTGAGGCCCAGGTGGTGCCGTACAGCGTGATACTGGCTTTCCAGCAGCTTCTCCAGCGGCCCGAAGTCAAGCGGCTTGCCCTCCGCCTCGTCCTCGGCGTACCTCTCCATGGCCTCCCTGAGAGCCTTGGCGACGCCCGCATAGTCGACGACGTACCCGGCCTTCTTCGTCTCGCCGTAGGTGCGATTGACGCGCGCGACGGCCTGGAGGAGTTCCGCCTCACGCATCCGCCGATCCAGGTACATGACCTGTTCGATCGGGGCGTCGAAGCCGGTGAGAAGCATGGTACGGACGATGAGGACGGCGACGGGCCGGGAGTCCGGAGTGAGGTCGGCCGGGTCGGGGAACGGCGCGAGGAACGCCTCGATCGCCTTCTCATGCGCCCCGCCGTCGGACCAGGCAGCCCACTCCGGGTCATCTCCCTCTCCAGGGGAGATCACCGGCACGAAGTCGATCACCTTGAGCAGGGCCAGCTTGCGGTACGCGGCAACCATCAGTCTCTGCCGGGGTGTGCGATCCTCCGGCGGGGTGTCCTGAGCCTTTTCAAGCACGCGGGCCGGTGACTTGGCGGCCTTCTCGACCTCGGCAACCAGTTCGTTCCGCGCGTCGTCAAGGGCCTCCCGGTACCGTACGGCGATGCCGCGCGAGTGGGCGACGACCTGCGCCTTGAAGCCGTCCTTGAAGGCGCCTTCCACGTAGTGGCGTAGCATATGTCGGGCCTTGCGGCGGATCATGTCGTCGGCACCGAGTACGGCCGACGCCTTCGCGTACCGCTTCGCGATCTCGTCGTACTGCTCGTCGCTGAGGTACTCGAACTCTTCCCGGACCGCCTCGTCGAGGTCTTCGCCGTCGGCCACCACACCCTTGGCGATGTGTCCCTCGTAATAGATGGGGACGATGGCCTCGTCGTCCTCGGCGTCCTTCAGTCGGTAGATGTCGATGAACTCACCGAAGGTGGTGGCGGTCAGTTTCCGCTCGTTCATGAGGATCGGAGTGCCGGTAAAGCCGATGCGAGCGGCGTTCGGGAGAGAGTCGACCAAGTTCTGATGGAGTGCCGAACTGTGCGAGCGGTGCGCTTCATCGACGAGGATGAGGATGCCGTCCCGATCGTTTATCAGACCCCAGCCTGGGGTTTTGTCATGGGTGATCGAGTCGGCCGTGTTCTGCCTAGCCTTCTCCGCGTCCCGCTGCTTCTGGATCATGACGAAGACCAGACCGGCGTTCTCCAGCCCAAGCGTCTTCGGCACGTCAGAGGCACGGGTGATGATGTCCGGCTTCTCCCCCGCAAGCAGCGCCGTCTCCGACAACTGCTTCTGCAACTGCCGGCGGTCGGTCACGACGACCACCTTGAAGTGCCCGAGCCCGGGGGTGGAGCGCAGCTTCCGCACCAGAAAGACCATGGTCAGCGACTTTCCCGATCCTTGGGTGTGCCAGATGATGCCGCCGCGTTTGTCGTCCTTGCCGTGTACGGCCTTTGTCTCACCCTTGAGTAGCCGCTCAACCGCCTTATGGACGGCCCGATACTGCTGATAGCGCGGCCCAATCTTGACACGCCGGGTCACCCCCCGGGCAACCTCGACATCCTTGAAGACGACGAAGTTGCGGACTATGTCGAGCAGTCTGTGCGGGTGCAGGGCCCCGGCAGCGAGCACCTTCTGGGCGGAGGCGAAAGCGTCGTCCTCCTGGTACTCGGTCTTGGCGATCTTTTTCGGGTCAAGCGGGTAACAGTCCTTCCACACCACGTAGTCCTGGCGCCGTGCTGTGAATGTCCCGAGCAGGGCGGTGTCCCCTGTGGTCGCCACGGTCAACTGCACAGTACGGAAGAGCTGTTCACTCCCCTCCGGGACAGCGGACTCACGGTGTTGGTTGGCGTACCGTCGCAACTGCCCGACCGCTTTGAAAAGGTCCCCGTCCCCCGCCTTCAGCTTCTTGCACTCGACGACGACAAGAGGGATGCCGTTCACGAACAGCACGAGGTCGGCAACGATCCGCTTCGGGCTGCCGTCCTCGTTCCGGGCACCGGGAACCGTCATGGGGAACTGGGAGACGACGAGGAAGTCATTGTTGTCCGGCGTCTCCCAGTCGATGAACCGCACCTTGCGCGCCCGGCCTCCGTCCCACCCCGGTACCCCTTCGACCTCGGCACCTTCGGTCAACGCCTGCGTGGCCGCCTCATTCGCAGCGACGAGCCCCCCGCCGACCTCCCCGCCTCTGGCGAGCCTCGAGATAGCTACAGCAGCCCGGGCATCGTCCACCCAACTGGCTCCATCTGGGGTCTTGTTGAGCTGTTCTAGCTTGCGCCTGAGGATGCCGCTGAGGATGGCCTCATCCGTGTTCGGCCGAACGTACGGCTCATCCGCCCCCGGCTCCTGCAACTCCGCGCCCTTGATCCCGACGACGTGCCGCCAGCCCATGGTGGGGTGCGTGAGCTGGGCGATGAGGGGGGCCTCTACGTACTTGTACTCGGGGCCGGACATCGGTGGTGCGGTCTCCTTTGATGATTAGGGAACGTGGGCTTGGGAACGCAAGGGGGTTACACTCCGACTCGGGTGTCGCCGCTCAGAAGGTCGGTCATGAGGGACTTCTTCAACAACCCCAGCTTGCCGATCTCCGTATGCCGTCTGCCGCGTTCCTCACTCACCGCAGCTGACTTGCTCAGCACATCAGCCTGCAAGGCCTTTGACGGCCATGGGACAACCAGGTTCCTGATCGACTCCTGGCTAATGTTCTTCATGCTATTACTCGTTCCTGTGGCGGCAATCTCGATCTGCTTTCGCAATTCAGGTTGCCGTAGAAGCAACGCCAGAAATCCCGGGTCGCCTGCATCGCACATAACGAGTCGGAGCGTTTTGTCACTCAGCATCAGGCCAGAACGTACCCGCTCAACTACGCACGCCGTGCCCACAAGTTCAGGCGTGTTCGCGCGGGTCATCAGCAAGTCCCCAGGCCGTACCTCGGTTGACGAATCGATCAGCGATGGATCATCAACTCGCTTGTTCTCGCGCGGTCGAAATCCTTCACGTCCGACTGCGCTGACCTTGAGGACGCCCCACTGTCCCTCGCCTGCCGGCTTGTCTTCTAGGTCTGGGCTGTGTCCAGCCTCAATCGACTCAAGCAAGGATCCGACAGTGGTGATACGGAATCCCCCGGCCTCCTCCCCGACCCTTCGATCCAGTCTGGAGACCTCAGTCTCTCGAAGAGGACGCAGCGCATCAGCCAATGCCGCCTCCAGCAGTGCATTGCCAGTGACTCGAAGCTTCGCCGTCTCCGCGCTCAGAGCCTTGATCCGCGAATCGACCTCGTCAAGAATTTCCGCGATCTTCCGCTGCTCCGCCAGCGGCGGAAGCATGACCTCGATCTTTTGGAAATCGCCGTATCGCACCGCCCCTCGCCGGTCCACCGACGCCTGGTCATGAGCGCCGTAGACATTGACCATCTCGTCGCTTTTTAGAACGCGGTACATGAAGTCGACGTCTACTTCAGGGCCGCATGAGAAGACCGTGTACACAGGACTGACGCACCCCATGTCGACCAGCTTTTGCAGCCCGATGGAGCCTTCGGCCAGGTGATTCGTCGCGTACGCAAACCATCCTCTGCGTACCAGTTTGTAGCCGGAGATGTCGTCGCTGTAGATCTGCCGGTTTTTGAAGTACTCGTCCGATCGGACAAGACCGTGGTACTTCGTTGACGAAAGAACGACGGCACGGTCGGCGAGATCACCCACCCGAACGCTCTCCTCTCGCGTCACGTCACCAAGCGCGACCCGCCTCCATCCTTCACGCATACCCCAGCTCCTTCAGGTACCCCTTAAGCCGCCGAGCTGAAGCCTCCCGTTCCTCCTCCAACTGCTCAAGCGTCACCGCGTACTTCTCCCCCCACGTGCGGAACACAGCCACCAGCGCCCGCCGGTCCACGGCGACGAATCTGTCCATGCGCGCTCGCAGATCAGCCCGCAGGAATCCGAGGACGACCTCCCGCGCTTGGTCACCCGTCAGTGCCCCCGCCGCCCGCCTCAGCTCACTGACAAACGACGCCTTGATCTCGGCGAGTTCGAGCTTCGCGTCCTTCAACTTCTTCTTCAGCGCGGCAAGTTCCTTAGCGGAAAGCACGTTGGACAGGTCCAGCTCTTGCTCCTCGTCCTCCGCGTCGCCATCGCCCCCTGCCTTCGGAGACTTCTTCGGCGGCGACCCCGCCTTCACCTCGGCGTCGAGTTTGGCAACCAGCGCCTCAGCCGTCTCCAGCCGTTCCACATACTCAGGAATCAGCTCCGGGACCAGCCGGTGTTCCCGAGCCTTGCGTGCGGCGGCCCGCGCCCGGGCCTTTGTCTTCGCGTCAGCCTTACCCGGAGGCTCCTCGAAAGCGGACTCGATGCTGCGGACCCAGCCGTCCACCAAACCCTTGAAGCCCTTCTCCATCAGTACGCTCACGTCGTTACGGGTGTCGAACCACCATGCTGCGACTGTGCCCGCCAACTGATGCCTGTCCAAAACCCCGGCCGGCTCCAGAGCTTCGGTGAAGGTAGTGAGCAGCTCCTCACGGGCCTTCGCCCGCTGTTTCCGCATCGGCAACTCCACGAGTCGCGCCTGGTGCTCCTCCCACCACTCGTCGAACGCCTCGGCGAGGATCCTCTCCCGTTCCTCCGCAAGCCCCGGAATCCGCGCCGCCGTCGCCTCGTACCCTTCTTCCAGGAAGTCAACGTAGTCGGCGTCTCCTGCCCGCTTTTGAAAAAGCGAGCCCTCCGCGTCGATCCCGAAGGCCGCGAACAGCTCCGCCCGCTCTTTGATCTCGCTCCTCGGCACGCCCCCGTATAGGTGCGCCCGTACGTCCTGTGGTTCCGGCGCTGGTGTGTTGTCGACGTACCGCCGGATGTTGAGGTTGTAGCCGTTGTCGGCTAGTTCCTCGAAGGGGACGACACGGGCGAAACCGGGGATGGTCTTCCACGCCTCGTACGCGGAGACGATCTTCTCGGCGTGCTGCGCCTCTAGAAGGTTCTGAGTTCGACCCGCGGTCATCTCCCGGTCGGCGTTGATGAACAGCACTCCGTCACGCCGGCCCTCCGGTGTGCCGTCCCGGCCGCGCAGCACCAGGATGCACGCCGGGATTCCGGTGCCGTAGAAGACGTTAGGGCCGATACCGATGACGGCCTCCAGACGGCCGGCGTCCACGATCCGCTGCCGGATCCTCTCCTCCTCGCCGCCCCGGAAAAGCACGCCGTGCGGCATGACACACGCGGCGATGCCGTCGGTCTCCAGCACGGCCAGCACGTGCTGGACGAACATCAGGTCGGCCTTCTTACCCGACTCGGGCGTCCAGCCGTAGGACATCCGCTCAGGGAACCGCATCCCCTCCCTGCGGTAGTTCTGCGCGAAGGGGGGGTTCGTGAGGACCCTGTCGAACCGCTGGAGGCGACCATCCACCGCATGCTTCGGTTCGGCGAGCGTGTCCCCGTGATGGATGACGCCGTCAGCCACACCGTGCATGAGCAGGTTCATACGGGCCATCGCCCAGGCGCTGCCATTGTCCTCCTGCCCGTACACCGACAAGTGGGACTCGTCACCGCCGTGCTCCTGGACATACTCCTTGGCGAGGATCAGCATGCCCGCCGAGCCGCAGCACGGGTCGTAGACGGACATGCCAGCCTGCGGCTTGACCAACTGGTTCATCATGCGGATGACGGATCGAGGCGTGTAGAACTGGCCGCCCTTCTTGCCACCCTCGTCAGCGAACTCCCCGATCAGATACTCGTAGGCGTGCCCAAGCAGGTCCGGGAACTCAAAGTCGTCGTTGCTGAGCCGGTACTGGCTGAAGTGGTCGATCAGCTGCTGGATGACTGGCTTGGTCAGGCGGGTATTGCCGCTTCGGGCCTCGGTGAAGCTGATGTACGACAGGACTCCGTCGAGGGCCTGGTGGTTTGTGGCCTCCAGTTCAGCAAGGGCCACATTCAGCGCGTTCGCGGGGTCAGTGCGGGACTCCTTCGCCGCGATCGTTGACCAACGCGAGACGTGAGGAACGTAGAACTCGTGCGCCTTGTACGCCGCGCGGGCCTCGGCCAGACGCGTAGCCTGCTCCTCGGTCCGCCCCTCCGCCACCAACTGCTTGATCTTGGCAGCTCGCGCCACATCAAACTGGTCGGACGCCCTCTTCAGAAACAGCAGCCCGAAGATGTAGTCCTGGTACTGCGCGGCGTCCATCTTCCCGCGCAGAATGTCCGCGGCGGCATAAAGATGCCGCTCCAGCTGCGGCAACGTGAGCTGTGCCACTGATGCCCTCTCTCCTTGTGTCGCATGCCACAGGACACATGAAACCCTGTGCAGTCCCCGAGCCTCCGTCCACGCGTGGACGGTCCGGCCCCAGCCTAGAGGCGCCCGCTGACAGTCGAGGTCGGGACGCCCTGCCGATCACCGTGCCGGGAAAACCACGACTCTACGACAAGCGGCTGGTACGACGAGTCCGTACCAGCCTCACCCTGTTGGGCGGCACTGCCGGAACACCCGACGCCCGCGACGCCGAAGCGCCGCCGAACGCCCAGCCCCTCGGAACCCCGCTCGTATCCAGCTCCTCGAACTCGTCCGCAAGCATCCGTCCGAGCATCCCCTCTTTCTGGGCCCCGAGCTTGCCGATCATGCGGTGATAGAGATCCATCTGTTCCCCCACCTCCCGCAGCGCCTTCGCCATCAGCTTCTGCCGGTGCATAGGTGGCAGGAACACTGGCAGGTCCCTGAGCACGCCCGCCGTCAACATCGGCACCGTACCCAGATGGGCCCGAGATACCATATGGTCCGCCACAGGCGGATGCGCCAGGTATGCCGCGAGGAAACTGGGTTCTACGCGCTCCGAGTCCGGGCGCAACCTGATGCACGACGAGTGGTACACCAACATGCCGGGCGGGGCGGAGACCCATCCGCCGCGTGCGGCGCCGTCGACGAGCCCGACGCGGCCGACCGCGCCGAGACGTACGACGACAATGTCCCCCGGCAGCAGCCGGAAACGCGCCAGGAACTCGTCCCCTGGCGTCCCGGGCAATCGTCGTAGCCCCGGTACGGCCACTCCCCCGGCATCGGTGATGTCCGCCGGGGTGACCACTGCCGGTCCCTTGCCGTCCAAGGTGAGCGGCGGGAGTAGATCGCTCGACGGGCTGGGCGCGACCTCGCAGACGTCGCCCAGCAAGACACCCGCCATGCCCCCGCCATCCGTGGCGCGCGCGCCCGCTTTGCCCTTCGTGTCGGACCTACGCATCGCACCGCCGAGAGCCATGCCCTCTCCCTTCCGAATGGACTCGCCACCCTTCGAGCCCAGCGAGGTCCGAGGCGTCACGCCGCACCTCCTACGACGCGAGGACAGACACCCGGCCGGTTCGCCAAGAGGTGCGGTAGAGCCGTATCAGCCGCCTCCATCCGCCGCGCCACGACCGTCGAGACGTACCCGACGGCGGTGAGGACCGAGTCCCGGTCTTCCGCCAGCTCGCGATCGCCTACGGGCTCCTGGTGCGCCACCATGTTGCGGAGCGAGCGCAGGTCGTCGAGCCGCTCCCACAAGGGCCGACGCCTGCCCCGGTAACCGGGGAAACCGGCTGCCATGGGACGCCACAGCTGCGTCTCGTAGTCCTGTCCACTGCCAAGTAGCGCAACCCAGAACCCAAGGGTCAGCTCCCGCACCACCGCCTCGGGCGTCACAGGAAGCCCAGCCCGCCGGAGCCTCTCCGCCGCGCGCTCGATCTTCTGGCGGGTGCCGTAAGTGAGCCGCAGCTCAGGCGCCTCCCACCAGTCCGCGCGGCGGTAGTGGACAGACAGTCGCACAGAGATCGCACCGCGCAAGACGTTCTCCAGGCCTCGCAGCAACTCGTACATAGCCTTTGCGGTGGACGTCTCCCAGTCGTGCCACTCCAGCGGCTGGCGACAAGTAGCGGAGCAAGTGACGCCATGCGGCGTGTACCGCAGTGCGTCGAGAACGCGGATGAGGTGCAGGTCGTCGTCCGTGGCGCAGTGCATGGCAGTCCCCCGAAGGTCCGTGTTGCCCTTCCAAGCGGCGGGACCTACGATGGCGACTGTAAGCCCCGGTGTGTGCCTCTGCATGCAAGCGCCCCGGGGCGCAACTATGCCCGGGCAGCCCTCACCGCACCAGGTTCGGGCGTCTCATCGCACGCGTGAGCCCATGGAGAAACGTAGCTGCTTTGGCCTCAACTATCAAACACTTAGCGCCGCCACGGGTATACACATACACAACGAAGCAATCTGAAGTGGTCGACGCAGTGCAGTCAATCCGGGTTCTTACAAGAGAAAGCCCCCGCACGCGGGCGCGTACGGGGGCCGGCGCCGGGAGCCGATCCCGGGCGGATCGTCAGCCGATGCTCACGCCGTAGTAGCTCAGCGCCTCGGTGACCGGCTGGAAGAAGGTCGTACCGCCGGAGGTGCAGTCGCCGCTGCCGCCGGAGGTCAGACCGTAGGCCACGGAACCGCCGTAGAGCGGGCCGCCGCTGTCGCCGCCCTCGGCGCAGACCGTGGTCTGGATCAGACCGGAGACGATGTCACCGCTGCCGTAGTTGACGGTGGCGTTGAGCGCGGTGACGCGGCCGCTGTGCGTGCCGGTGGTCGAACCGCGGCGGTACACCGTGGTCCCGACGCTCGGCGTGGCCGCGCTGGAGATGGTCTGGCTGCCGACCGCGCTCGGGTGCGCGATCGAGCTGTTGGTGTACCTCACCAGCGCGAAGTCGTTGCCCGGGAAGCTGTAACCGACGTTGGTGCCCAGGACCGTGCTGTGACTGGAGTTGCTGTACCAGGTGGAGGCCACCTGACCGCAGTGCCCGGCGGTCAGGAAGTAGTACGTGCTGCCGCTGTGCACGTTGAAGCCGAGCGAGCAGCGGTAGGCGCCGCCGTAGATGGCGTCGCCGCCGCTGATCAGCTTCTTGAAGGTGCCGGGGGTGCGCTTGATGGTGAGCGCACCGGAGTTGGCGCCCGCCTGCCGCTTGATCCTGGCGATCTCGGCGCTGGAGACCGTGGAGTCGGCGGTGACGACGACACGGCCGGTCTTGCTGTCGACGGACCAGGCGGTGCCGGGCACGTCGGCCTTCAGGACGGAGCTGTTCACGGCCTTCAACTGGGTGGCGCTGAAGGTGTGGACGTCGCTCGCGCTCGCGGTGGGGACGGCGAACGCTGCCGCGGCCAGGAAGCCGGTGCCCACGGCGATCAGCCGGGTCCGTCTCGAGATGCCGCTGCGGGGGGTCGTGCGCTTGATCCTCACTTGTCGTTCCCTCCCAGGGGAAGTCGGGGGCCCGCGTGGGGTCGGGGCCCGTGAGGCGCAGCCAGGGGGGACGTCCGGATTCCGGACACGCAATGCCCCTGACAAGCGCTGTGGGGGAGTATTCGGGCGATCGGCCGGTAGCCGCAAGGGCGCCTTTCGGCCGTGCGGACGTGAGTGAACTGTGGTGCATTTGTGCGATATTGACCCGGTAGCCCCCCCGTCGTCTCCCTCAGCCCAGCCGGCGCTCCCCCGCCTCGACGGCGACGCCCAGGGTGTTCCCCGGGGGCGGGAAGGGGCAGATGAAGTGGTCCGCGAAGGCGCACGGCGGCAGTTGGGCCCGGTTGAGGTCGACGGTGGTGGAGCCGTCGGCGGCCGGGGCGGCCGAATAGAGGAACCTGAACCGGAAACTGCTGTGGCCGCTGGTGCGGTCGGCGAACACCGCCCACAGCCGCCCGTCGGCCTGCTCGGCGACCTGGAGCGCCCGTTCCTCACCCGCCAGGGTGAAGGCGAGTTCACCGGCGAGCACCAGCACGCGCTCCCGGCCGTCCGCGTTGCCGACCCGGACGGAGCGCCGGTCGTCGTACGGCGTGAAGCGGCCCGGTACCGACCAGCGCGGGTCGTAGGGGGTGGCGTCGATGCCCCGGAACGCACGGCGCGCCTCGGCGGCCGGGTCGTAGTCCCGCATCCCCCAGACGTCTTCGCGGACCAGCACGACCAGGTGGCGCTCGCCGAGCGTGACGCGGGCCGCCGGTTCGCGGTCGGCGGCGAGCCTGATCTGCCCGGCGAAGGGCTCGCCGTCCAGGGCCAGGCCGTCGTCCTCGGCCGCGGTGAGGACCACTCCGTCACCGTCGGCCGTCCAGATCCCGGGAACGTTCGGAAGACGGCCGTCCGGATGGTCCTCGATCATGGGGGTACCCCCAGGCCGTTCAGGCACTGGGGGAGCGTGCCGACGAGGGCGAGCGGCCCGTAGGGCGCCGACACCTGCTCCGCGCGCTGCTCGTGCCAGCGCTTCCAGTCGCCGGACGCGTCGTCGATCGTCATATGAACAACCCTTTCCCTTCGTTGGCCATGCTTCGGGCGAGGCCCAGGTGCTCGCGCAGGGTGCTGCCCGGATAGAAGGTGCGGAACAGACCGCGGTGCTGGAGGAGGGCCACGGTCCCGTTGACCAGCCGCTCCAGGTCCCGGCGGGGTTCGGCGGGGACGAGGTGGAAGCCGTCGGTGGCGCCCTCGCCGTGCCAGCTCGCGATCAGCTCCGCCAGGTCCACCGGACCGCCCCGGTACAGCGGGCCCTGCACGGTCTGCCGGGGCCCGCCGCCGCCGTGCCCCGGCTCGGCCGCCCGCTCCCCGTCCCCCAGATCCACCATCAGACTCACCAGCACCCGCAGCGCTTCCGGGTCCCGCCCGAACTCCTGCGCCTGGGAGCGCAGCTCGTCCCGTACGAGGGCGGCCTGCGCGGAGCTCGCGGCCCGCACCAGGGCCACATCGGCGTACCGGGCGGCCGGGCGCCGGGCGGCCTCCTCGGTGGCGTCGGCCACCCGCACCGGGAACGCCCCGGCGGGTCCCGGCTCCGGCTGCCCGCTCCACCAGCCGGCCCGGCCCCCGCTGACCCGGTCGAGGTGGACAGCGGCCCCCGGCGGGGCGGTCACCAGGGGCACCAGCCCGATCCGCCGGGTGGCCGGGGCCACCCGCGCCAGCACGGTCACCGGGTCGCTCTCCGCCCACCCGAACCGGCCGTCGAGCGTCACGAAGTCCAGCCCGCCGCTCTCGGCCAGCCGCACCAGCTCGACGTAACGCTCGGCGTCGAACACGCCGACCTGGTCCACCGCGGCGGCCAGATGCAGCAGCCCCCGGCCGTACGAGCCGGTCACAGGACACCAACCTCTCCGAGAACCACGGAAAACTCCTCCTTCTCGCCGGACGGCGCAACTCGCGACGGGACTTCGCAACGGGCTCTACGCGGCGGCCTGTTCGGACAGGCCGCGCAGGAAGGCCAGGGCCGCGCGGGCCGTGGCGTCGTTCTGCCGGAACGCGGGTCCTCCGGTGCGGGGCCGGGTGAAGGCGCCGGGGGTGCGGCTGTCGGTGAAGGGGCCGAGGGCGAACCGCCGGGGATGCGGTCGCCCGTCCCCGTCGAGGATCCGCCCGTCGGCGGGGTCGACCGCGAGCAGCCCGCCGGGCGTCTCCACGGCGCCGTCGGCGTGCAGGGTGCGCAGCAGCGGGTCCCGGGCGCGGCCGAGGGTGGGTTCGGGCAGCCGCGCCTCGACGAGCGCCCGTGCCTCGACGGTGAAACCGGGCACGGTGTCGGCGGCGGCCCGGAACACCCCGTCCGCCGCGGTCACCGTCATCCCGGCGCCGACGAACCTCAGCACACCCGCCCGGGACAGCGCGAGCATCTGGCGCAGCCGGGGTCCCGGCGGCCCGGAGGCGAGGTAGCTGAAGAACCCGTGCCACCAGGAGCCGATGTTCCCGAGCTGCACCAACTGCCCGTAGACGGAGAGCAGTCCGAGGAACATGGCGAGGTCGGGGCTGTACGCCGGGTCGTGCCGGCGGTCCAGGTCCGCCTCGATGTATCCGCGCAGCCCGTCCTGGAACTCCTCGTGCGACCCGTAGCGCACTCCGTCCAGCGGGTGGTCGAGCGCCGTCAGGTCGAGCCGGTCGGCGGGGTCCGGTACGGCGGCGGCGACCAGCGCCCGTATCTCGGCGTCCTCGTCGGCGGCGGCGTACTTCTCCTCGAAGTCCGGCCAGGCGACGGCCGTCCGTTCGGGGTGGACGGTGAAGAGACGGTGGTAGTGGGCGAACCCCAGCTCCTTCGCCACCAGCGGCCACACGTCCCGCCGGAAGTCGAAGCCGCCCGGCCAGGCGAGCAGTCCGGCGATCTCGGCGGGCCCGAGGAAGCGCGGCAGCGGCGGGCGTTCGCCGGTCCAGTCGTACCCGATCTTCGAGTGGTACGGCACTCCGCGCCGCGATCCCACGTAGAGGACCGGCTCCTGCCCGGAGGGCAGGTAGGTGTCCCCGTCGTAGCGGCCGCCCCGTCCCTCGGTGAGCAGCACCATGAGGTCGACGAAGGCGAGCCCGAATCCGCGCACCAGCACCGGCTCGCCGGGCCGCAGAGCGGACAGGTCGCTGTCGGCGGTGAAGTCGGGCGGCAGGTGGACCAGGTGGTGGGCTTCGGCGTACGCGGCCAACTCCGCCTGCTCCGCGTCCAGTTCCGCGTCGAGGTGGCCGAGGGCGAGGACGACGAGGTCGGCGAGGAGGGGGCGCGGGCGGCCCTCCAGCCACACCTGCTGGCGGCCCTCGCGCGGCCCGCTCACCCGCAGGGCCCGGCGGCGGTGGTGGTGGACGGTCACGCCGTCGGGCAGGTCGGCGACGGCGCGGTCGTGGACGTGGCGCAGGTAGCGGCCCTGGATCTGCCGGTCGGCGAAGGTACGGCCGTCCAGGCCCGCCCACTCGTGCAGGGTGGGCCCCTCCTTCACCGGGCCGGTCATCCGCACCGTCTCGTCGGTGAACATGGTGACGTCCTCGGCGTGCGAGTTCATCCACAGCAGCGGCGACTGGGCGGCCCGCCAGATGCGGCCCGCGCCCGGCGGGTGCGGATCGACCAGATGGATGTCGAGGCCCGAACCGGCGTACAGCTCGGGCGCGTTGGCAGCGATGCGCTCCAGGAGACCGGTCCCCCGCGGCCCGGCCCCCACGATCACGAGCTGGGGTCTCATCGGGCCGCTCCCGTGCGGTGCGCGTGGCGCTCGGATGTACGGGGGCCGGCGGGGGCGTGCGGCAGAGAGTCGTATGGCATGGGAAGGCTCCGTGACGGACAGCGAGAACACGGTGATTGCCTTCACACGGGAACACCGCTGTGCGGTGCCCTACGGCCTAGCCCCTCAGCAGGGCCGTCCGTCGACTCTACGGCGGTGTTTCCCCTCGTTGTCAAGGCTGTCCAGAGTGTGGGCGGTGCGTCTCACGTCAGTTGACGGAAAACCGGAGACCTGTTCCACTTGGCCCATGCATCCGCAGCAGTGGCTGGTCACCCGCTCCCACATCGACTTCGGTCGCGTGTGGTCCTGTTCCTGTTGAGCTGACCCACTGCGCGCCCCGCCGTCGGCGGGGGTCTCGCGCGTCCTCTATCGCGTACCGCCCTTCGCCTTCACACGCGCACCCCTCCCCTCGCGTTCCCTGCCCCTGCCGCCCCCAGGAGACCGCCCTCAACCGCCGCCCTCCTCCTGGCGGGCCCGACCCGCTGCCCGATCACCCGGTCCATCAGTGCGCCCAGGACGTCCCGGACCGACGCCCGTTCCCGCGCGTCGCACTCCAGCACGGGAACGTCGGCCCCCAGCCCCAACGCCTCCCGGATCTCCTCCAGTTCGAACCGCTCGGCGCCGACGAAGCGGTTCACGGCGAGGACGAAGGGCGCGCCGTGCGCCTCGAAGTAGTCGACGGCCGGGAAGCAGTCCTCGATGCGCCGGGTGTCGGCGAGCACGACCGTGCCGATGGCGCCCTCCACCAGGTCGTCCCACAGGAACGAGAACCGGTCCTGTCCGGGCGTCCCGAACAGGTACAGCGCGACGGACGGGTCCAGGGTGATCCGCCCGAAGTCGAGGGCCACCGTGGTCGTGGTCTTGGACTCGACTCCGGCGAGCGAGTCGACGCCGACCGACACCTGGGTGATCGCCGCCTCGGTGTCCAGCGGTTCGATCTCCGAGATCGCGCCGATGAACGTCGTCTTGCCGACCCCTAGTCCGCCGCTCACCACGATCTTCACGGCGAGCGGCACGACCCTGTCAGAGCGCCCGGACATGGTCCCTGATCCTTTCGAGCATCTGGAGCGGCAGCTCCGCGGGTTGCCGGCAGGCGAGCCGGCCGGCGGCGACGAGGTCGGAGATCAGCACCTTGGCGACGCCGAGGGGAACGCCGACCCGGTGTGCCACCTCGGCGACCGTGGTCGGCTGTGCGCACACCGCGACGATGTGCCGCCGTTCGAACGCCAGCGACTCGTCCGGCGCGCCGACGGCCACGACGAGCGTCTCCAGCCGCAGATCGGCCTGGAGCGGCTCGGCCCGGCCGCCGGTGATGATGAACGGTCGTACGAAGGACGTGTCGTCGGCCGGTTCCACGTCCGTGGGCCGCTCCCCGTTCACCGGGGCAACACCTGCCGCAGGTCGGCGATGAGCGTCGGGGTCAGCAGGTCACCCGCCCGTTCCGCGAGCACCGCCATCTCGTAGCCGACGAGGCCGAGTTCGCCGCTGGAGTCGGCGAGCACGCCCATGCAACTGCCGTCCCGGATCGCGGAGACCAGCAGGAAGCCGCGGCCCATCTCGATCATGATGAGCTTGACCCCGTCGAAGCCGTACCGCTTGGACGCGCTGCGCGCGAGGGACGACAGGCCGGACACGATCGCCGCGAGGTGGTCGGCCTCGGTGCGCCCGAGCCCGTCGGAGACGGCGATGAGCAGTCCGTCGGAGGAGACGGCGACCGCGTCCCGCACCCCGTCGGTGGACCGGACGAAGTTCGCGAGCAGCCAGTTGAAGGTCCGCGAGTCGTTGGGAGTGTCCACGGTGGTCACTTGGCGTCACCCTGCCCCTGCACAGCGCCCTCCTGGTCCGCCTGCTTCTCCCGTTTCTCCTTCTCCACGCTGATCCCGCCCCGCATGTGCGCGCTGCGCAGCGTGGCGAGCATGCCCGAGATCTCCTCGGGGCTGCGCCGGGGCGTGGGCTCGGCGGGCGCCGGCCGGTCGGCGCGGTCGGCGCGGTCGGTCTCGCTGACGGCGTCCGGGATCGCGCTGCGCTGCGGGCGCTTGACGAGTCCGTTGCGGGTGCGGGCGGCCGAGGCGCCCTTCTTCCACGGCTGCGGCCCCGGCCCGGCGGCCTCGGCGGCGACCGGGACGGGCTGACTCGCCTCGGGCTCCCTGCGCGGCGCCGGTACCACGGCGGGCTCGGCGGCGGCCTGCTTCGGGGTCGCCGTCGCCTCCGTGAGCAGGTTGACCGGGATGAGCACCCGGGCGACCACTCCGGCGGCCGGCGCCTCGCCCAGCCGTACCTCGATCCCGCACTTGCGGGCGAGCGCGCCGACCACGAAGTGGCCGAGGAACCGGGTGGGTTCGGCCATGAAGCTGGCGGTGCCGGAGAGCCGTACGTTGGCCTCGGCGATCGCCGGTGCGGGCATGCCCAGGCCGTGGTCGACGATGGCGACCAGGTAGCCGGCGCTGGTGCGGCGGCCCTCGATCTCCACGTCCGAGTCCGGCGGCGAGAAGCTCAGCGCGTTCTCGACCAGTTCGGCGAGCAGGTGGGCGATCTCGGCGACCACCGAACCGGTGAGGTGGGCGGGTTCGACCCGGCGCAGGGTGACCCGGCGGTACTCCTCGACCTCGGCGAGGGAGGCGCGCAGCACGTCGGTGATGGCCAGCGGGGTGGACCAGGGGCGGGGGCTGGACTCCCCGGCGAGGACGAGGAGGCTCTCGGCGTTACGGCGCATACGGGTGGCGAGGTGGTCCAGTTCGAAGAGGTTGGCGAGGGTCGCGGGGTCGGCGTCCTCGTGCTCCAGCTTGTTGATGAAGCCGATCTGACGGCGCACCAGGTTCTGGTTGCGGCGGCCGAGGCTGACCAGCGAGTCGGTGGCGTTGCGGCGCAGTACGGCCTGCTCGGTGGCGAGGTCGTAGGCGGCCCGCTGCACCCGGTCGAAGGCCTCGGCGACCTCCTTGACCTCGGCTCCGGCCCGGGCGGACACGGCGAGCGGGGCGGGCGGCTCCGGGGTCTCGCCGGAGCCGCCGTGCTGGACGGCGGCGACGGCCTCGGGCAGTCGCCGGCCGGCCGTCTCCCGGGCCTGCTGGGCGAGTTCGGCAAGGGGTCCGGAGACGGACCGTACGCAGTCGAGGGCGAGTGCGCCGAGCGCCGCGACGGTGCCGAGGGCGAGCAGCAGGAAGAGGAGCAGATCCCGCTGGGCGGTGCCCTCCAGGGCGCCGGCCCGGTTCTCGACGTCGGCGCCGAGCGAGACCTGGACACCGCGCAGCCCGTTGATGGTGGCGGTGGTCGCCTCCCACCACCGCATGGGTGGGATGTCGCGCCCCCTCAGCTTGCCGGCGTCCCGCACGGCGGTGCTCTCGTAGGCCAGGGTGCGCTCCGCGTCCGGGGTGGTCATGGCCGCGTCCAGGCGGCGCCGCTGGGCGTCGGTGGCCGAGCGGGGGAAGGAGGCGAGGGCGGCCAGACGGCCGGCCCGGATCTCCATGAACCTGCTGTAGTCGTCGCCGCGGAACGTCCCGGCGCGTACCGAGCCGAGCACGATGGCGCGCTCCTCCCCCGTGTACTCCTTGGCGTTTCCGAGGATCTGCAGCGCCTGGTAGGCGTCGCGCAGGGTGGCGTCGTGGACGTCGCCGAGGCCGAGGTCGAGCCGGTCGAGGACGGTGATGGTGGTGGTGAACCAGTCGAAGGTGTCCTTCACCAGGCCGGTGCGGTCGTCGGCGTGGCGGCGGATCCCGGCGAGCCCGTCGAGCCGCCCGAGGGACTCGCGCACCGAGTCGGCGGCCGTGTCGTCGCGTCCGTGGAGCGCCCTGTCGAGCCGGTCCCTTGCGGTGTCGGTGGCCTTGCGCTGGGCGGGCAGCCTGGCGCCGAACTCCTGGACGCCGCCGACGTATCCGGTGGTGAGACCGCGCTCCTTCTGCAGTTCGTGGATCAGGCCCTGGAGGGTGATCTCCAGGCGGGCGTCGTCCGCGGTGGCGGAGGCGTTGCGGTAGGCGGAGACCTGCTCGACGGCGGCGGCGCCCAGCAGGGTCAGCAGCACGGCGAGGGCGAGGACCAGGATCCTCAGGAGCCGTGTTCGGATGGTGGCTGTGTACACGGAGGTGCCTTCATCAGGGGGGCGGGTCGGTCGTTGCGCGGAACCGACGGAGAAATGGTTCTGCGCCCCGGCCAACGACCCTCTCCGGGCAGCGGTCACCCGATCATGTTTTTGTTTTACGTCCCGGAAACATGATCTCGGTGAATTCCTAGGTGAACGGCCGCACCCGCCGCTCCCCGTATACGGTGACCGGCGGGTCGCCGGATTGACGGCCGACCGGTGTGCTCAGCAACCGTCGCACGGGCAGCAGCAGTCGCAGCAGTCGCAGCCGTCGCATCCCTCGCACGGGCAGTCGCAGTCGCAGTCCCGGCAGCAGCCCTCGCGCTTCCTGCGCGACCAGGGCCCCTCGTACTCCTCCGCGCAGCACATCTGGCAGCTGCAGCACAGCAGCGCGAACATCCCGCAGCCCGCGAGAAGATCCCGTTTCTCCGGCGGGGCCTTCGGCTCCGGCCCGTGGGCCGAGCAGGCCGGTACGGTCCCGAACGCCCGGTCCACCGAACGCCCCAGTTCGTGCACGAGCAGCAGATGGGCCAGGCCGCCGTCGGCGAACTCCGCGTCCCGCAGCGCCAGCCGGATCCCGTGCAGCGCGTCGTCGGCGAGCCGCCGCGCCTCGGGCAGGGGGGTGCCGGTCGCGGCGAGCGGGTTCCAGGCGCCCGCCGCGGCGTCGGCCGCCCGGTCCTCGACGGCGTCCAGCAGATGCGCGAGCCGGCCGAAGAGCCGGCCGGCCTCGGCGAGCGGCGCGGCGTTGCTGGGCCGGCCGGCCAGGACGGCGGTGTGCGCGAAGGCCGCGGCGGTGGCGGTCTCGGTCGGTTCGGTGACCGTCAGCAGCGGCGTGCCCGGCCCTGCGAGCGCCTCGACGGCGAGTTGCCGGTCGACGGCGTCGACCAGGATCCCGGTGTCGAACCCGACGGCCGCGCCGCTCCGGGCCCCGGCCCGCCCCCAGTCGGCGGCGACCCGGCGGGCGACCGCCGCGACCGGCCGGCGGCCCAGCAGCCCGTCCCGGTCGGCGACATGGTCGCGCACCTTGGCCGAGGCGAGCACCAGGGAGACCGCGGCGGCGAGCCGCGCGCCCTCGCCGTGCGCCACCGAGGCGGTCCGCATCCCGCGCAGCGGGCACGGTCCGGCCGTGCGCCGGCCGTCGGCCGGCCGCTCGGCCTGAGCTTCCGTCAGAACGGATATCAGCAGCCCGTCGTAGTTCGTGACGACGCGTGCGAGCTGTCCGTGGTCGCCGCGGATCGCGAGACACAGCCCGCACAGGTGCGCCAGCCACTGCGCGCGGAACCTGTCCCCGAGTCGATGACCACATGGTCTGACCATCCCGAACATGCGCGAATTCCCCCCGTGCCCCTTCACCCTGACGCACTGTTCATCACCCGTACGCCGCGAACAATCATATTTCACTCTCAGTCAGCAGAGGTGTGAGTCGCGGGCCTTGGGGCACCTGGGCTCTCGACGGATTGGCTCTGCACCAGTACCGTCACAAACCCCCCGTGCGGCGTCTATCCACTTGGCGCACCATCCGCATCATGGACGACCATAGGGATGCGGAAGCAAGCAAGACCGCTGTGAGAGGAGGCGTCCATGGGATCGGTACGCAAGGCGAGTGCCTGGCTTGGCCTCGTCGACGACAACGATGACGAGCGCTACTACGACGACGACTACTCCGAAGGGACCGAGCAGCCCGGGGACGCCTGGGTCACCGACCCCCGGGTCAAGGTGGCCTCGGACACCGCCGAGGAGAAGGGCCGCCGGATCGGCACGGTCACCCCGGACAGCTTCCGGGACGCCCGCGCGATCGGCGAGCTGTTCCGTGACGGCGTGCCGGTCATCGTGAACCTCACGGCCATGGAGTCCGGCGACGCCAAGCGGGTCGTCGACTTCGCGGCCGGGCTGATCTTCGGCCTGCGCGGCTCGATCGAGCGGGTCTCCAACCGGGTCTTCCTGCTGACCCCCGCCCACACGGAGATCGTCAGCGGCGAGCCCGCGCGCCGCGAGGACGGCTTCTACAACCAGAGCTGAGGCAGGGCCGCTCACCGGCCCTGCCCCCGCGCGGGGTTCACCGGAAGGCGTCGAGTCCGGTGAGCGCCTTGCCCAGCACCAGCTGGTGCATCTCGACCGTGCCCTCGTAGGTGAGCACGGACTCCAGGTTGGTCGCGTGCCGCATCACGGGATACTCCAGCGAGATCCCGTTCGCCCCGAGAATCGTCCGCGCCGTACGGCAGATCTCGATCGCCTCCCGTACGTTGTTGAGTTTGCCGAAGCTGACCTGCTCGGGACGCAGGCGGCCGGCGTCCATCCGCCGCCCCAGATGATGGGCGAGCAGGATCCCCTTGTGCAGTTCGACCGCCATGTCGGCGAGCTTGGCCTGGGTGAGCTGGAAGCCGCCGATGGGCCGGCCGAACTGCTCCCGCGACCTCGCGTAGCCGAGGGCGGCCTCGAAGCAGCTGCGCGCCGCGCCCATGGCTCCCCACACGATCCCGTACCGGGCGTGCGACAGGCAGCTGAGCGGCCCCTTGAGCCCGGTGACCTCCGGCAGCACCGCGTCCGCCGGCAGCCGTACGTCGTCGAGGACCAGCTCACTGGTGACACTGGCCCGCAGCGACCACTTGTGCTTGATCTCGGGCGCCGAGAACCCGGGCGTGTCCGTGGGCACGACGAACCCCCGGATCCCGTGGTCGCTCTGCGCCCATACGACGGCCACCCCGGCCACCGACCCGTTGGTGATCCACATCTTGCGGCCGTTGAGCACCCAGTCGCCGCCGGCGTCGCGCCTCGCGTACGTCCGCATGGCGGCCGGGTCGGACCCGTGATCCGGCTCGGTGAGCCCGAAGCAGCCGATGACGTCGCCGGCCGCCATGCCCGGCAGCCACCGCTGCTTCTGCGCCTCGCTCCCGAACCGGTGGACGGCGTACATGGCGAGCGAACCCTGCACGGACACGAGCGACCGGATCCCCGAGTCGGCGGCCTCCAGCTCCAGACAGGCGAGCCCGTACTGCACGGCGGAGGCGCCGGCACAGCCGTACCCGCTGAGCGACATCCCGAGCGCCCCGATGGACCCCAGCTCCTTGGCGAGCTCCCTGATCCCGGGCAGTTCCCCGCTCTCGTACCACTCGGCGACGAAGGGCAGCACCCGATCCGCCGCCCACCTCCGCACGGTCTCCCGCACGGCGAGATCCTCCGGCTCCAGAAGATCGTCGAGCCCGAGCGGATCTCCGGCGTCGAACGGAGGCAACTTCACGGACGCGGACATGAGAACCCTCCCGAAAACTAGCACCGCTAGTTACGACAGGCTACCCCGCCGGCCGCCCTCTCGGGCGGTGCCCTACGCGGAGACGCGCGAGCGGGCCGATTCCCTGGGGGCCGGGACCTCCACCGGAGCCTGCTCGCACTGCATGACCTGGGGCAGCCGCAGGGCCATCACCGCGCCCAGGAGCAGCAGGCCCGCGCTGACCAGGAGGGTCACGTGCAGACCGTGCACGAAGGAGTCGCGGGCCGCCCGGCGCAGGGCCGCGCCCGCAGGGCCGCCGAGGCGCCCGGCGACGTCGTACGCCTCGCCCAGCGAATGCCCCGCCGCGGCCGAGGCCGGCTCCGGCACGCCCGGCACCCCGGCGAGGCCGGGCGCGTACGCCGCGTTCATCACGCTGCCGAGGAGCGCGATCCCGATACCCGCCCCCAGCTGGTACGACGTCTCGCCGATCGCCGCCGCGCCGCCCGCCTGGGCGGCCGGGGCCTCGCTCAGCATCGACTCGTACGCGCCGAAGAGCGTGGTCTCCAGGCCGAAGCCGAGGAGCACGAAGCCGAGCAGCAGCAGGCCGGCGTTGTCGACCCCGCCCATCGCCGTCAGCGTCAGCACCGCGGCCGCGGTCAGGAAGAACCCGAAGCACACCATCCGGCGCGGCCCGAAGCGCCGCAGCATCCGTGCCCCGGCCAGCCCCGCCGCCATCGCGGCGAGCGTCAGCGGCAGCAGGCGCAGCCCCGTCCGCAGCGGGGACAGGCCGAGGACCAGTTGCAGGTACTGGGCGGCGATGAGTTCAAGGCCCACCAGCGCGAGCATCGCCAGCACGATGCAGCACACGGCCGTGCTGAACGCGGGCCGCGCGAACATTTTCAGGTCCACCAGCGGGAAGGCGCGGCGCCGCTGCCGACGTACGAAGAGAGCCAGCAGGAGCGCGCCGAGCAGGAGCGGCGCCAGCGTGAGCGCGCTGCCCGCCGGTTCGCCGCCGCCCAGGCGCTTGACCGAGAACACCACGCCGAACAGGCCGGCCGCCGCCATCAGCGCGCCGATCACGTCCCAGGGGCCCTCGCGGTCGCCGCGGGACTCCGGGAGCAGAATCCGTCCCACCGGGAGGCTGACCAGCATCAACGGGATGTTGACCAGGAAGACGGAGCCCCACCAGAAGTGTTCGAGGAGGAAGCCGCCGAGGAGCGGGCCGACGGCCGCGCCGACCGCCGCCACCGCGCTCCAGACGCCGATGGCCAGGGCCCGTTCCCGGCGGTCCGGGAAGACCTGCCGGAGGATCGACAGCGTCGCGGGCATGATCATCGCGCCGCCCGCGCCGAGCAGCGCCCGCGCGAGGATCAGGGTCCCGGCGCTGGGCGCCAGGGCCGCCGCCGCGGAGGCGACGCCGAACAGGGCGTAGCCGAGGAGGAGCACGCGGCGCCGGCCCACGCGGTCGCCGAGCGTGCCGAACAGGATCAGCAGCGAGGCGCAGACCAGCGGGTAGACGTCGACGATCCAGAGCAGCTGCATCGCACCGGGCCTGAGGTCCTCGGTGACGGCGGGCACCGCGACGTGCAGCACGGTCGCGTCGAGCGCGACGAGGAGCAGACTGACGCACAGGACGACGAGGACGACCCAGCGGTTGGCGCCGGCCGCGGATCCGGGCGCCCGCCGGCGCGGCCGTACGGCAGCAGCCGTGGTCGTCCCGGACATGTGCGTACCTCCCAGATGGTCCCTCGCGTGGGGCGGATCGGCGGGGCGGGGACTCCCCGTCGTACGGCCGGAGAGGAGCGGGGTCTCCGGCCCGCGCGGACGAACGCGAGTGACATGTCAGCGTACGCGAGTTCGTTCCCCGGGCACGTGGCGGACCTCTCACACTCCGCGCCGAACTGTGTGGCGTACGCCACGGGTCCTCCCGCACACCACGCCCCGCCGGGCTCCGCGGTTCCCCGCCGCGTCGATAATCGAGTCCGTGACCGATCTTGAGAGGCCCGGGGCGGCACCGAGCGTCCCGGCACTGCGGCGGGCGGCCCCCGCCCTGCTCGGGTACGCGGCCGTGCGCGCCCTGGGCCTGCTCACGCTCGCCGTGTGGAGCGCGGCGCGCGGCAAGAACGCGTACACGTTGTTGACGGCGCGCTGGGACTCGCTGTGGTACACACGGGTCGCCGAACTGGGTTACGGCTACGAGGTGCGGCTGCCGAACGGCGACGTCCACTCGAACCTGGCGTTCTTCCCGCTGCTGCCCTGGCTGGAGCGGGCGCTGCACGCGCTCACCCCCCTCTCGTACGCCGGCGCCGGCTTCGCGGTCAGCCTGCTCGCCTCGCTCGCGGCGGCCTGGGGGGTCTTCGCGGTGACGGACCTGGTGTACGGGCGGCGGGTGGGGGTCTGCGCGGTGCTGCTGTGGGCGGTGCTGCCCGTCGGGATCGTCCAGTCGATGGCGTACAGCGAGTCGCTGTTCACGGCCCTGGCGGCGTGGTCGCTGTACGCCGTGCTGACCGGCCGCTGGCCGACCGCGGGCGTCCTGGCCGCGCTGGCGGGCCTGACCCGGCCGGTGGGGCTCGCCGTGGTGGCGGCGGTGTGGACGGTGGGGGTGCTCTCCTTCAGACGGGACCCGCGGGTGCGGGACTCGTCCGGGTGGGAACGGAGCGGGGGCGCGCGGGACCAGGGCGTGGGAGGTGCGTACGGCGTACAGGAGGGGGAACGCGCCCCCGAGGCGTCCAGCGCCGCGCACGCCCGGCGCGTCCCGCGGATGACGGGCGCTTCTCCCTGGCGCCGCGCCCTCGGCATGCTTCTCGCTCCCCTGGGCGCCGCCTCCTATGTCCTGTGGGTGGGCCGTCGCACCGGCAAGGGTCCACTCGGCTACCTGGACGTCCAGGCGGGCTGGCGCAACGGGTTCGACGGCGGCTACGCGTTCGCCCGCTTCGTGGCCGACAAGTTCACGTCAATTGCGTCCGCTCCGGCGGGAGTGGGTCTGCTTGTCGGCGTGTGCCTGCTGCTGTGGCTGTACCTGACCGGCGTCCGCCAGCGGCAGCCGCTCGCACTGCTGGTCTACACGGGTGTCGTCCTCGCGCTGGCGCTGTGCGCGTCGAGCTACTTCGGGTCCAAGCCGCGACTGCTGATGCCGGCCTTCCCGCTGCTGCTGCCGCTCGCCCGGTCCCTCGCGCGGCTGCCCACGAACAGATCCGCCCTGGTCACGGCGGGTGTCGCGGTGGCCACGGCGGTGTATGGCGCGTTCTGGCTGAACGGCTCGGGGCCTCCATGATCATTTCCTTCGGCCCGATGAGCAGCCGGAGAATTCCACCCCATGCTTCGGTTAACGAATTCATAAGCGCCATATAACGACGACCCGGAATGATCAAAGGAATTGAAGGGCGGACCCGCCGAGGATTACCGAATCCTTGGAATTCGGTGACCTCCTGAGAGGTTTCCCACATCACATCGTCATCACAAAGCCCCTGTTTCGACCGGGAACAGAGGCCACTCGCTGTAACGTCGATTGGGTGCGTACCGAACGAAACCTCACCCGTCTGGACCGGGTGTTCGCCAGGCTGGACCGTGAGCCGGAACGGCCGGCCCACATTGATGTGCCGAAGATGAGCCGGCACCGGGTCGTGTTGTTCACCGCGACCCTGGCCTTCTACCTGGCGATCGTGTGGGCCGTCGTGATCACCTCGTGGCTGGTCCGGCTCGACTGGCAGGTCATGTTCTTCCGGCCGTACCAGCAGTGGGCGGCCATCCACTGGTTCGTCGACTACTACGTGGTCCTCGGCCAGCGCGGCCCCACCGCCGTGATGGTCGCGGCCTGGCTCGGCTGGCGCTCCTGGCGGCAGCACACGATCCGCCCGCTGCTGACACTCGGTGCCTCACTGCTGCTGCTCAACATCACGGTGGGCGCCGCCAAACTCGGCATGGGGCGCCTCGGTCCGCACTACGCGACCGTCATCGGCTCGAACGAGATGGGCCTGGGCGGCGATATATTTCCCAGCGGCCACACCGCCAACGCGGTGGTGACGTGGGGAATTCTGGCGTATCTGGCCTCCACCCCGAGAGCCCGCCGCTGGCTTTCCGCGGCCTCCGCGGTGACCTCCCTCGGCGTCGGCATGTCGACCGTCTACCTCGGTACGCACTGGCTGAGCGACGTGTTGCTGGGCTGGGCCGCCGGACTGCTGATCCTGCTGGCGCTGCCGTGGTGCGAGCCGTTCATCGCCCGCGCGGAGACCTGGATCCTCGACCTGCGCGACCGGTGGCGCTCCCGCCGCGGCGTCCCGGCGCCCGCGCCCGTGCCGGTCCCCGTGGTCCTCAAGCCGCGTCCGGCGCCCGTCGAGCAGACGGCGCCGGAGCGCGAGCCGGTCGCCTCGGCCCGCGCGCCCAGGACCCCGATCCATCTGGCGCCGGGCCCGCACACGGCCCGCTCGGAGCGCACCCCGGTGACCCCGGCGGGCAGCCGCCGCCCGCAGCACCCCGAGCGTCCGCCGCGCGGCACTCCGGCGCAGACGGCCCGCCCGCTGACGGGCGGCTGACCGCACCGCGGCGGGGGCCCGGTACGCACAGACCCGTCCCCGCCGTACGGTCAGCCCTTCCAGGCCCGTGCCACGACCCCGTCCCGCACCTCGAAGTTGAGCCGTCCCGCCCGGTACTCCATGGTGATGATCGCGCCGGGCGGGAGCGAGCGCACCGTGGACCAGCCCCGCCGCCGGGCCCGTTGTTCCGCTTCGCCCGCGTCGAGGCCTACGTACTCCTGCGGGCTGTCCTGGGG
Organism: Streptomyces sp. NPDC006655; assembly: GCF_040703965.1. Classification (NCBI taxonomy): domain Bacteria; kingdom Bacillati; phylum Actinomycetota; class Actinomycetes; order Kitasatosporales; family Streptomycetaceae; genus Streptomyces; species Streptomyces sp. NPDC006655. Next base: position 115,828 of record NZ_JBEYJU010000018.1, read on the forward strand.
CTCCTCGCTCGGAGCGGGATTCGGTGCCATGCGGCCACGCTATCCCGAGTCCGGGGCCGGTCACACTTCTGTCACAGAATCACACCACGCGTTTGTGTCGTGCCGCGTCACCCGTACGAGGGGTTCCGTACGCCTTCCTGGCGGATTCGAACGTAATTCCCTCCCGTCCACGCGGTCTTACGAAAAACCGCCGGAAAGGACCGGGACCGACGATCAGGGCTCTCCCTCGGTCCAATTCAGTGCGAATCCACGGGCCGCCGGGGCAGCTGACACCGCATAAGAGTTTCACGCCCCCGACACAGAACCCCCCTGAGGGGACGGCTGTTTTGGAACATGCACATGTCGGCTCTGGAACACGCCTCGCCCCGCCCGGTTCGGACCGGGCGGGGCGAGGTGTGCGAGGCGGGGGCGCGCGTCAGAGCGCGAGGCGCTGCCCGGGCACGATGAGGTTCGGGTCGTCGCCGATGACGGCCTTGTTGGCGGCGTAGAGGCGCTGCCAGGTGGTGCCGTGCCGCTCGGCGATCCGGCTCAGGGTGTCGCCCGCGCGGACGGTGTAGTCGCCCCGGGCCGAGCTGCGGCCGCTGTGGCCGGTCGAGCGCTGCGGAGCCTTCGCCGCGGGGGCCGGCTTCCAGGCGGGCTTCGACGTGTGGGTGGGCGTCGACCTCGTCGCCGACTCCGTGCCGCTTCTCGTGGTCGCCGAGGCGTTCTCGGGCGCCGAGCCGCTCGCCCCGGCCCGTCCCGAACAGACCGGCCACGCGCCCCAGCCCTGGGCCTGCTGAACCTTGGTGGCGACGGCGATCTGCGCTTCCCTGGATGCCTGGTCGGCCGTCGACGCGTAGGCGGTGCCGCCGTACGCGCGCCAGGTGGAGGCGGAGAACTGGAGTCCGCCGTAGTAGCCGTTGCCGGTGTTGATGTGCCAGTTGCCGCCGCTCTCGCACTGCGCGATGCGGTCCCACACTCCGTTGTCCGCCGCCGCGGCGTTGCCGGTCGCCGCCAGCAGGCCCAGCGGGGCGAGCAGCGCCGCTCCGGCCAGGGTGGCGGTGGTACGGCCCTTGCGGGAGCCGTTCTTCGCGGCGGTCTCACGGGTGGTATCGGCACACTCGGACATGTATTTCCCTCTCCACGTACCCGGGCTCCCCCTGGGCGAGGCGCGGTCCCCGCGCGATGGACGCGGTCCCCGCACTCGCCCCGTCCGCCGCGGCCGGTGCTGCGGTGGTGCTCTGCCTGCTTCGGCCGGCGGACGTACCCGAGCGGTGCTCGTTGCACACGGCGGAGGAATCTAGAGACGGGGAACGCCCGAAATCAACCAACTCCCCGTCGGGCCAGGCCAGTTCGGCGTTACCGCAGGTAGCGGCGATTTTCGGCCACCCACTACATTCCTTGATTTCCGGATTTGTCGACCACGGGTTCGACGGATCTGTGATTCAGTTCACCGCGTCAAACCCCTTTGGCTTGCGAAGAGTTGACTTTGAGTAGGCCATTCCGGACGAAGGGTGACCGTGCGCAGTGGTTGGTTCGATCCCGATCCCCCTGATGCGTGACCCCCACCACAGATCGCCCGTTGTCTTCTTCATGAGCCCGCAACCCCGAGGGGCTCACGGACCGGGGGCCACCCGGCCCTTCACGCACCGCATCCCGAGGGAGCCACCGTGCCGCGCATGCTCGACGTCAGCAACGAGGTACGCGCCGAGATCGGCGACGAAGAAGCCGACCGGCTGCTCGCCGGAGACAACGCCCCGGGCAGTTACGACTGCACGTCCTGCCGCACCCCGGGCGACTCCGAACAGGAGCGCACCAGCACCGTCCTGTTCGTCGGGGACGAGACCGCCGTCCTCGCCTTCGCCCACGCCACCTGCCTGCCCTCGCAGGTCGTCCAGGTCACCGAGGAGCAGTTGCAGGGCGCGGTCCGCTCGATCAGCGGTGACAGCGCGCCCGGCGGACAGCAGCGGTCGATGCCCGAGCAGGCGGTGCTCGGGGTGACCAGCGGGCTCGTGCTGATCGCCGGGGAGCTGCACCCCGCGCTCGTCGTCGAGCCGACCTCGCCGATCGTGCGGCCCGGCACGGACGGGGTGGGCGACGACTTCCTGCCGCTGCTCATCGAGCAGGGCTTCATGCCGGTGCCGCAGCTCACCGCGGTGCCGCCGGTGCTGCACGGGTGGTCGGTGCTGCTGGCGGTGGGTCAGCTGCACGCGGTGCTCCAGCCGGGGGCGAACGGCGGGCAGCCGGTGGCCTGGTGGCAGGCGCATCAGCCGTTGCAGGTGACGGACGGGTGGCGGGCGGCGGCCAACAAGCACCAGCAGGTGCTGATGTTCGCGGCGCCGGTGGGGTCGATCGGGCGGCAGCCCCGGGAGGACCTGCTGCGCGACGCGATCGACAAGGCCGCGGCGAACGGGAAGCTGGTGGCGGCCGCGCTGCCGCTCGCGGGGGTCTGAGGGCCGCCCCGGGCGAAGACGAGCCGCATCCCTTCGCTCATCCGGTCGTTTGGACATACGTGCACGCATACGACCTTCCGCCTCGCCGGCCGTCCTTCTCCACCGTTCCGTCCGCCCGGGTGGCTCAGGAGGCCTCACGCGGGCACTCGGCCACGCCGATCTACGACTCGCTCTACGCGGAGTGGGTCAAGAGCTTCCGCACGCTGCCGGGTGACCGCAGCGGAGAGGAGGCGATGGGGTTCACCGCCTTCGGGACCGCCCCGTTCAGCACCGGCGTCCACGCCCCGGGGCTGTACCAGGGGAACTCGTACGGCGCGTACAGCGCGGGTGCCTACAGCGCCCGGCACGGCGTCGACCAGCCGCCGCAGCCACCGCAGCCACCGCAGCCACCGCAGTGGCAGCGGATCGGGCCGCTCGGCCGCTCCCACAACCCCGGGATGACGCCGGTGCCGGCGGCGCTTCCGCCGGGCCCGCGCCGGGGCATGTGACCCATGCGTGAGGGGCGGCCACCGTCATCGGTGGC